>CAYXIT010000025.1:32216-35509 GCA_964465275.1 uncultured Bacteroidales bacterium
ATTCAACCTTAATATAAAACAGAAAAACTTTTGATTTTAATTTAATGCCATTTAAAAATAACTTTACAAAAGGTTCATTTTTTTGTTAATTTTGATTTGCATTAAACAAAACCCTATACATCATGATTTTCTTTGCCTTTAGCTTTTTAGCATCCTTATTTGGCGGTATATCCGCAAGTAAATCATATTCTTATGAATTTCAACTTAACACGAATATGGAAGGTTTTTTCTCAAGTATGATAACTTTCTGGCCCTTTATTGTCGCATTGGTAATACTTCTGCTGGTTATTTTATGGTATCAGAATATTAAAAACCTCAGAAGAAGGAAAAAGCAAGGACAAAACCGCCCCCGACAAGGCAATCAATCAATAGTATTTCTTGGTGTGGTAACGGTACTGGTTCTGATTCTCCTGGCAGCTCCCTATTACCTGGAAAGCCTTGATGATCAGGAAAAGGCTGAACAACTCGCACCGGAACAGCGCACAGAACTATTACTAACTGTGCACGGTATGACATGCGGAGGTTGTGAAGCACTTATTCAGAAAAAAGTTGGAGAACTTGAAGGGGTAGAAATGGTAACTGCATCTCATACATCTGAAGAAGTTCTTATAATATATAATAAAGATAAATTAACTGAATCTGTTATAGCAAATACAATTGAAAACGCTGGGTATACAGTTGTATACGAATAGAAGAATAGATAATAAACTCACTCACCAATAATAGCATTACAAAAAAGTATTTTTCTTTAGCATTACAATTAGTTAAAAAAACTAATTGTAATGCTTTTTTTCATCCTGCTACAAGTTATCCGGAGACTTATTCGATAAAGATTATGTATTTTTGCATCCTGTATTAAATTAATGTTAACAAATCCTGTTTACCGGAAAAATTGTTCAGATAAAGAACAGGAAATTTCTCAAAATACTAAACCCAAAGAATAGTGAAAATCAAAAGAATTACCTTCTGGTTAATTCTGTTTATAATTCTGTCAGGAGCTTACCTGGCCGTTCAACATATTAACCTCAGATATCCTCTTACAGGCCAGGGAATTGTGTATGCCGGTTATGAGTGGACTCTGGGCAAAACAATTGATGGAAATCTTATCAATAGTCTAAGAGATAACTTTAATAATAGCGTTACCCACTACAGGGTTAATGAGTTTCAAAGAGGTGATATTGCTGAATTCAAATTACAGGAAGAAATCCTCTCAAAGGATTTTATTTCCAGCGGTGATACAGTGGGGTTTTTACATTCGGGCAATGAGGTAAGCCGGTTACTGGAGATGGAGGGAGAGCTTCTTTCGCAGCAAAAATTACTGGATTTCTATGCCAGTGGTGAAAAACCTGAAGAAATTCAGGCTGCATATGACAGAATGATTCTTACGCGTCAGCAATTTGAAAATCAGGAAAAAATATTTAACAGGAACAAAGCACTTTTTGAAAGGGGCCACATTTCTGAAGAAGAATTTGAACTTTCACAAACCGATTACCAGAATAGTTATCAGAACTACCTAATTGCAAAGAGTGAGCATGAAGCACTACAGAGCGGTGCAAAACCTGAGCAATTAGAATTAATAAGAGCTAATATCAGATCTCTGGAGCAGAATATCGGGTATCTGAAAAGCCTTATTGACGAATTTAATATAATCAGCCCCATAAGCGGAAAAATAATCCGTAAACAAGGAAATATTCCTGAATTTGAAGTTATTTTAAGAATTGCAGATATTTCTCGTATGGTAGCTATCATACCCATGGAACTTTATAATATTCCTTACCTGGATAAGGGACAGACTGTTTATGTAATATCACCCATCGATGGAACCGAAGTACCGGCTACAATAAAAAGCTTCGACAATAGTACCCATAATATTAATCAAAGTCAGTATGTATTTGTGAGCGTATTAATTGATTCAGATGATGCTTTGGGTATTATGCCCGATATGCGTGTGGAAGTAAGTTTAAGGTCAGAACCTGTTAATCTGATTGAATATGCCCGGAGATTTATGAATGAAGTTTACAATAACTAACCCATGCTAAGGTATGAAAGAAAATATCTGGTTCCATATGAATTGCTTGATTCGCTCAGAGCAAGAGTAAAGCCTTTTGTTAGGCCAGATATTTATGGTAACGGCAATGAAGATGGAATCAGCAGATTTCTTCCCCAATATACAGTTAGAAGCATATACTTTGATACGAGAAACCTTGAATGTCATACAGAAAAAACCGAAGGTGTAGAGTTGAGAAAAAAGTTCAGAATCCGCACTTACAATGACTATACTGATGAAGCAGTTGCTGTTCTTGAAATAAAGAAAAAATTAGAAAATCGTATTTTTAAACACAGATCGTTTGCCGACTGGGAAGATGTGCCCGCACTTATGCAAACTTCGGATATACAAAAATATATTCATCCAGATAAGTCAGGAAAAAGTTTTGATGACGCTTCAAGATTTTTCTTCCATGTTTTAAAACGTAATCTTTCGCCTACAGTGCTTGTAGTATATGAGCGTGAGGCTTATCACGGGGATTTTGATCCGGGTGTAAGAATTACATTTGATAAAAATATCAGAAGCTATATTTACCCCGCTCTTTCAGATATGTTTAAAAAGCGCGATCTGAAACATCTTTTCAAAAATCATTTTATTCTTGAGGTCAAATATTTCACAGAAAAAATGCCCACATGGATAAAGTCGGTGATTGAAGAGTTTAAGCTCAGGCATCAGGCTCTTTCAAAATATACCATCGGATATGATGTTCATGCCCAAAACAGTTTAACTTATTAATAATGGTAGAAGATTTTCAAAACATATTTGTTTTTAGTATTACCGCCAGAGATGTTATTGCAAATATACTTGTAGCAATGGCTTGCGGTATTTTTATTGCTCTGCTTTATAAATATACTTATAAGGGGCTTAACTATTCATCTTCCTTCACTGTATCGCTAATCATGCTTACTATGATTACTGCAGTGGTTATTATGGTAATTGGCAACAATCTGGCAAGGGCTTTTGGCATGGTAGGAGCTATGTCTATTATCCGGTTTCGTACGGCAGTAAAAGATGCTTCTGATATTATGTTTATATTTTTTGCTCTTTCAATCGGATTGGCATCAGGAGTTAAACTATATTCAATAGCTATTTTCGGGACCCTTTTTATAGGGTTGGTTTATCTTATTGTTTCTCAGATGAACTTTGCATTGCCCCAGAAAAGGGAATTTTTATTGCAGATTATTGCCAATCCTGAAAACCTTCCTGATAATCCTTTTATGGAAACCCTGAATAAATATTGCCGGAA
>CAYXIT010000026.1:0-3533 GCA_964465275.1 uncultured Bacteroidales bacterium
ATGATAGCTTAGGGTAGAAGTTCCACCCTAATTTGAGTGGCATCTTTTTAATTATTTATAAAACCTGGGATCAAAACACAACTATCTTATTTAAATCCATTCCAAATTGTTACTTAAGCGTCATTTGATCAATTTATATCGAATTTTTTTGTATTTTTCAGAAGTTAAATAAACCCTTTCCTGGAAACTTAACATGACTTATTTTTTCAGAGCTCCCCGGAGGGAATATTTTCAGCAATCCTGGTTATTATGTCTAACTTTTTAAAAACAAACTGTTTTTAACTTTTAGCCTGAAACCCGATCTGCAAGCGCTTCAGAATGCTAGCTTTTGCTAACATCCCCCGAACACTAACAAATCTCGTTTAAGGTCTTTTTCCCCAGACCCCCTTAGCAGGAAAAACTTTTTCCTGTTACTTTCCTGCCTACCCGGGCCTGATTGATTTAAAGTATTCCGATTAAGATTTCTTTCAATCATTTAAAGCCATTCGATGAAACCCTTCTTAACACAAATCCAAACAAAATGAAAAAAAATGCAATTTTTCTTATTTGCTGTTTCCTGTCTGTTCCACTTTGGGCGCAGTATCAGGAACGAGTGCTGGTTTCGGCCTCCGGTTATCAGGGGCAGGCAGCCGGCTATTTTGCAGAATTCAGCCTGGGCGAACTGGCCACAGGCACTTTCTCAGCAAACGGATACACAGCCCTTGTGGGTTTTCACCAGCCCACAGTGAATTCAGCCACAGATATCTTTTATCTGAACGATTGCACTTCTATAAACGTATACCCCAACCCTACAAATTCATGGTTGAACGTGCAGCTTCACGAAAACGATAAAATCCGGCTCAGGAAAATTATCCTGACAGATATTCGGGGTCTGGAAGTAAAGCACCTTAATGGTAATGATCTGACCAGTAACCCTATATCCATCGCCATGGACGCCCTTCACCCGGGTATTTATTTCATGCGGGTGGTATTTTATGATGGTTCATGGAAGGTAATCAAAGTAAGCCTTGTAAATTAAACATTAAAAAACCGGTAAAATGAAAACACTATTTACAAAAACCATTATACTATTTGCTTTATTGGCTATGGTATTTCAAGTAAGGGCCCAGGTACCCGAAAAATTCAACTACCAACTGGCTGTGCGCGATGCGCAGGGCAATGTATATGCAAGCCAGCAGGTCAGCTTCCGCGTAAGCATCCTTGATGGCACTACCATTCTTTACCAGGAAACCCATACCACACAAACCAATACCTATGGGCTGGTGAATCTGATGATAGGCGACGGCTCCCCTGTCCAGGGCAGTATGGCCGTCATAGACTGGAGCGGCGAAGCCAAAAGCCTGAAGGTAGAATTTGATCCTGCCGGAGGCAGCAGCTATACCGACCTGGCAACAACCCCACTGTTAAGCGTACCCTATGCTTTGTATGCCAAAAACACACAGGAGCCGGGGCCCGAAGGACCAATGGGGCCACAAGGACCTCAAGGTGAACAGGGCCCGGCCGGGCCGCAAGGACCCCAGGGTGAAACAGGCCCACAGGGACCCCAGGGACCACAAGGGTCTGCCGGACCGCAGGGACCTGCAGGTCCGCAAGGTCCTGAGGGCCCACAGGGGCCTGAAGGCCCGCTGGTAGCAGGTTCTCCAACACAAACCCTGGCACACGATGGTACATCCTGGGTCGCCAATAGTAGTTTAAGAAATAATGGTATAAATGTTTCCGTTGGAGCAGAACCTAATGTAAACCATTATCTTCTGGTGCAAAGGCCAGAATCGTTTTTCGGACCCGGAAAAACATCTCTGTATGCATACAGACCGGGTACCTCCGGAGCTGAAAACGGAGGAACCTCATGGGCAAATTCTCAAATAGACGCTGCCATCCGCGCCTATAGCTATTGGGGGAATAATTATTCTGCTGCTTTGGCAGGGCACAGCTATCTTGACTTCCCTCTTTCAACGGCCGTTATTGGAAGTAACAATAGTGGCAGTTTATGGGGTGCTTTGGGATTCAAGGATAACTCAAGTAACCTATGGGCTGGCTATTTTACCGGTAATGTTAAGGTTACAGGTAATTTGGATGGAATAACCACATCAGGAACCAACGGATTGCAATTTACCCATACCGCAACAACAGGAAACACAAATGCCGGTTTTTTTGGAAGTGCAAGCTCTACCGGGGCAGGCGTTTATGGCTTTGTAAGTTCTTCCTCTGGAATCAATTACGGAGGACGTTTTATTACTTTAAGCAGCACCGGCAGAGGGGTATATGGGTATGCTTTAAATTCCTCTGGTGAGAATTATGGAGGATATTTTGAATCAGCCAGTAATACAGGTATGGCAGTTTACGCAAAAACCACGGCTACAGAAGGAATAAACTACAGCGGATATTTCGAAAATGCAAGCACTTCAGGACGTGGGGTTTATTCAATAATGACAGCTTCAACCGGAGTTAATTATTCCGGGGCATTTATAAATAACAGCAGTTCCGGATATGGGGTTTTCGGATCAACTACTAATAATGAAGGTGGTTTAACCTATGGAGTATTTGGAGTATCGCCAAGTTCTGCGGGTTATGGAGTATATAGCCAAGGCAGGTTTGGTGCTTCTGGAACTAAATCCTTTCAAATAGACCACCCCCTTGATCCCGCTAACCAGTTTTTAAATCATTATTGTACTGAAGGAGCAGAACCACTGAATGTTTATAGCGGCAACGTTGTGTTGAATAAAAACGGGGAAGCAATTGTAGAATTACCCGCCTATTTCGAATCCATAAACAGGGATTTCAGGTATCAGCTCACATGCATTGGCAGGTTTGAACCGGTTTATGTAGCAGAAGAAATAAAAAATAACCAATTTAAGATTGCAGGAGGAAAAGAAGGAGCAAAAATTTCCTGGCGTATAGAAGCTGTTCGCAATGATCCGTGGGTTGAACGCAATGGCGCACCTGTGGAAGCATCCAAACCCGATTACCTGCGCGGCAAATACATTAATCCCGAATTTTATGGACAACCTGCTGACAAGAGTATTTTTCCTGATCTGAGAGATGAAGCCAAAAAGACCCCGGAAGTCCCATTCGAATTACCACAACTAAATGAATATGAAAAGTCAGAAACTGATAAAAAATAATCATCTGACAAGTCAAAATCAAAAAAGCCACTCCAGAAAACTCTGCGAGTGGCTTTTATCTTGTGGGCCCAGCTGGGCTCGAACCAGCGACCAACTGATTATGAGTCAGCTACTCTAACCAACTGAGCTATGGGCCCGGCAAAAACGTTAGTTTGGCACCTTGTTTTTGAGTTTGCAAAGATAATTAATAATGTGATTCGCACATAAATTTTTTTCAGATTTCCTGAACCCCCTCAATCCCTAAACATCTCAATCCTGAATCGCTATCAGCTCTCGGGATCTACGCATCGCTCCGATAACCTAATTACCCACAATATGAAAAAAACACACCCCATATTGTTAATAACTTTTTTACTGATCTTTGCTTCCATCATTTACGGAAACGACCGCGACTCCAACGGCGAAAACCGT
>CAYXIT010000026.1:3543-8611 GCA_964465275.1 uncultured Bacteroidales bacterium
CCCACTTAACTTCCTAAACCACCTCAATCCCAGATTCTTTCAGTCTCGGGATTTCACTTCGTTCAACTTCGCTTCGCTTCAGCAACCCATCAACCTACCCCATAGACCTGCCGATGCACCTCCACCTCAAACCACCGGCAAAATAATTCATAAGTGAGTTCTTCGGGCCGGAAGGCCGGCTCATGCCACTCTGCCAGTTCATTTTCAAACAGTTCTTTGAAGTGATTTCTCAGGAAATTTTCTACTTCTGCGGCTGTACTTACATTTGTAACCAGATAGGTTCCGTAATCACCGGGAAAATTGTAGTCGTTTTCACTTCCGGCTTTGCTGCCGGCTTCTTTCAGCCAGTCGGTAAAGGGTTGTTTGCGCCTGAGCACAAGGGCTGTAAATTCTTTGGGTTGGACTTTCATGGGACTATCAGTATTGTGATTGTGTTATGATTATGCTTCCTACAAAAATACAAATAACGGAAAGTCATTCAAAACATGTAAATTTGTTTCCTTCAAAAATCCTGTTTATGATCATCAAAAACATCATTTTCGATCTGGGTGGAGTGCTTCTGAATATTGATCAGCATGCCACCATCAATGCTTTCAAAGAGCTGGGGGTAAACAATTTCGATGAGTTTTTCACCTTTGCAAAACAGAGCCACCTGTTCGACCGGCTTGATAAGGGTGAAATAAGCCCGGAGGATTTCCGCGATGAGATCCGCCGGATCAGTGGCAGAGATTTAGACGATAAGGATATTGATGCCGCCTGGGATGCCATGCTGCTCGATCTGCCCCGGGAGCGCATCACCCTGCTGGAAATGGCCCGTGAGCATTACCGCACTTTCCTTCTGAGCAATACCAATGCCATCCATTACCCTACCTACACACGCTATATGAAGGAGACCTACGGTTACAGCAGCCTTTCGAAACTTTTTGAGAGAGATTATCTTTCGCATGAGGTGGGCATGCGAAAACCCGATCCGGGTATTTTTAATTTTGTGCTGGAGGAAAACAACCTGGATCCCCGCGAAACCCTTTTCATCGATGATACGGAACGACATGTGGAAGGTGCCCGCAAAACAGGTATTATCGGATACTGGCTTGATCTTTCAAAGGATAATGTACTGGATATTTTTGACAATAACGGATACGTGCGCCAGTCGATAATCATTACGCTTGAAAATCGGTAGAAATTACCTCATCAATGATATCATAAACTTCCTGTGCTGTGGGTGCAGTAACCAGGCGCATGCGAAACGGTTTGAAGTTGTGTATTCCCTTAAAATACGTACAATAGTGCCTGCGCATTTCAAAAACCGCAACACGTTCCCCCTTCCAGTCCACTGACATTTGCAAATGCCGTTTACACACTTCTGCCCTTTCGCTGATCTCAGGTTCATTGCTTAATTCGCCGGTCTGAAAGTAATGTTTTACCTGTTTGAATATCCAGGGGTTTCCAATGGCTGCTCTTCCTATCATGATGCCGTCAACACCCCATTTTTCCAATGCAGATAGGGCAGACTGCGGATCTTTGATATCACCGTTTCCGATGATGGGGATATGCATGCGTGGATTGTTCTTAACTTCACCGATAAGCGTCCAGTCGGCAGTACCGCCGTAGAGTTGATTTCGTGTGCGTCCGTGTATGGTAAGAGCTGCGATTCCCACATCCTGAAGGCGCTCGGCAGTATCCACAATAAATTTTGATTTTTCATCCCACCCCAGTCGGGTTTTTACTGTAACGGGAGTATCAACCGCTTTTACGATCTGGCGGGTCATTTCCACCATTTTGGGAATATCCTGCAGCATACCGGCCCCTGCCCCTTTGGTGGCTACCTTGCGCACCGGGCAGCCGAAATTGATATCAATAAAATCGGGTTTTGCCTGTTCAACTATCTTTGCTGCTTCCACCATAGCATCGATATGTGCTCCGAAGATCTGGATGGAAACGGGTCGCTCACCCGGAAAAACATCCATTTTTACGATGCTTTTGGCCGCATCGCGGATCAATCCGTCAGCAGAGATAAACTCGGTGAATACCCAGTCGGCACCCATTTCACGGCAAATAACCCGGAACGGGGGATCCGAAACATCTTCCATGGGAGCCAGGATGACAGGAGGGTGGGGAAAAGTGACATTTCCTATTTTTATTTCACGTGTCAAAAGCATCTTTATAAATAAATAACCTCAGGGAAAACAAAAAAACCATTAGGTTTGTAATCTTTTGTAAATGGAGTTCTGAGACAACAACCGTACAAAATTAACATTATTATCACTATGGTAAATAAAGGATTTCTCGGGGGTCTGCACCCTGTCGCCAAGCTGGTTTTCACTTTGATAGTTGCACTGACCTTCAGTTTTGTGGTAATTTTTGCAGGCACTCTGCTGATCATGCCTTTCATTCATGTTCCCCTGGATGAATTTCTTGCAGGCACTCTTGATCTCACAGCCCCTGAGAACCTGCTGTACGGGAAGTTCATGCAGATCTTTTTCCACCTGGGCCTGTTCATTCTTTCATCCATATTCCTGGCCTGGACCTTTGGTAAAAAAGTGCCGGAATATCTTTACATGAAGCAATCTCCGCGAATTGAAATCTATGTCCTGTCGGTGATCATAATTTTTGCTGCAGTTCCATTCATCAACTACATCCTGGAGCTGAATATGCAGCTGCAGCTGCCGGAATTTTTAAAACCCGTTGAAGACTGGATTTACACATCGGAAGAGCAAGCTGAAAAAGTAACCTATGCATTTCTTCGGGCCGATACACTACAAATGCTGTTTTTCAATATTTTTATGATTGCAGTCATTCCTGCCCTGGGAGAAGAGTTTATGTTCAGGGGCGTTGTTTTGCGCATTCTGAAAGACTGGAGCCGCAGTGCACACCTGGCCATCTGGGTATCCGCCATTCTGTTCAGTTTCATCCACATGCAGTTCCTGGGTTTCATTCCGCGTATGATCCTGGGAATATTGTTTGGTTATATGGTGGTTTGGTCGGGAAGCATATGGCCTGCGGTACTGGCACATTTTGTCAACAATGCAGCTGCAGTGATATTCTTTTATCTTTTCCAGCACCGGTTTACCGACGGAACCCTTGAAAATATTGGCAAAGGAAGTGGCGGGATTTATTTTGCCGTTGTGAGTATTCTTGTTACCCTTATACTCATGTGGATGTTCAGAAAAAAGAGTAAAATTACAGGACCCGATACACCTGATTTTTCTTCCTGATCAGAAATCCTTAACCAGTTTGTTTTCCGGTGAATCAGCTACTGCATGTCCAAAGGCCCTGAGTGTACGTTTAAACTCATCCAGCTCCTCTGTCTCCTTGATGATCATCGATCCGGTACCCTGATTCTCCAGCTTGTCGATGATGGTTTTTACGGTAACCTTATAAATATCGCTTGCCGGCTGATAGGCATTTTCTTTATGATGCTGCGATTTGGTTTCAACCAGTAATCCCAGCTCTGTCATATCATCCAATACCTCCCTGACCAATACGATAGGCATTTCCAATTTCAAGGCAAGCTGAGGGGGTGTGAGTGGAGTTTCTCCACCGGCAAACCGTTTGGCTATCAGATTATACATATACAACGCCAGAATTTTTTTATTGAAATGGCTGATATTTTTTGCTTCATGTTCAAATTCATAGTATTCCACATTCTGATTGGCAAAGGAAATTTCTGCACCAAACAAAACGATCAGCCAGCTTATCCGAATCCAGAAGAGCAATAAGGGCAAGGCGGCAAAACTACCATAAATGGCGTTATAGCGCGATACACCCACCTGAAAATAAATATAAGCCCACTGCGTAAGAATAAACAGGGTACCCGCAATAACGGCCGCAATCAGTGCTGAAGAAAACTTAACGTTGGTATTTGGCATTACCATATAAATAAGCAGGAAAACTATCCAGATCAGCACAAGTGGCGTCAGGTTTACAAGAAACATCAGCGCCGGACTTAAAAAGGTAAGGAACTGGAGATTCTCTGATATTTCTGTAATCCGGGTACTAAGAAATACATTTGCTGCACTGGAAAGGATCACAAACAAAGGAGCCACGAAGATCATGGCAAAATAATCGCTGACTCTGCGTGAAAAGGGTCGTGATTTCTTGATTTGCCAGATGCCGTTAAAGGTTTCTTCCACATAAATCAAAACGATTACAATGGTATAAAGCAACAGCAAAAGTCCCACACCGGCAATCAGTCCGCCCTGTGCCGTTTCAAGCATGGAGTTGGCAAATTCCATGATCCAGTTAAAAACTTCCTCACGGCCTGTAAATACTTCACGTAACTGGGTTTCAACAAATTCTTCCAGGCCAAAACCTTTGGCAATACCAAAAGCCATGGCTACTACCGGTACGGTTGCCAGTAAAGTGTAATATGTAAGAGAAGATGCCCTGATATGGAGTTCATCTTCCTTAAATCCCCTTAAGGCAAGTATAAAAATACGCAGTTGCTTGATAAGAAAGGATTTGCGTGGTGGAAGATCTTTCAGGGGGATTTGCCAGACATCCCTCTGCAGAAAATCCATTCCTTTTCTGATCCTTTCAAGAAGACGTTCTTTTTTTGTCATGATATCATGATGAATTGGTCAATACAAGTAAAGTCCGTTGAGATCTCTATTGCTGTTATACGCAAAAATTATCTCAGGGTTTGTATTAATCCGGGTTTTTTCATTTTTCATAATAATCGTCTTTTTATGAAAATTTTTCCTTAGGTTTGAAAATATTTTCAACTTCACGTCATGTTATCCGGAGTCTATAAAACACTTTATGAACTGCTGACAGGGCATATCCCGGGCAGCAGAATGTTCTCCGACCCTATGCAAACCCTTGCCTGGGGTACCGATGCAGGATTTGCAGCAAGCGGTGCAAGACATGGCGGGCCGCGCGCAGGCCGTGCCGATGGACGTGGCCGATGACGCAAGCGTCGCGCGCGCGGCCAAAGACGTGGGCGAGATCGACGGCAAAGCCATCTACGGTCATATGGATTACGGCAAGAAAGCCCCGGATCTGGGCTGGCGCTTTACCGATGCCTGGCTCTCCATGGCCGGCGCCGGCGACAAGGGGATTCCCAACG
>CAYXIT010000026.1:8621-13512 GCA_964465275.1 uncultured Bacteroidales bacterium
CGCATTCCCAGGCAGAGCCTGGGAACGAGGAGGATACAATAAGGAGGAAAAAAGTGTTTGTCTGTTGATTTTATCAGTTACCGGCTGATCCCAAAACTGGTGATCAAAGCGCATACTGAGGAAGAAATATCAGCCATTCTGAAACATTGCCATGAACTGAAAATCCCTGTCACCTTCCGCGCAGCAGGCACCAGCCTTTCGGGGCAGGCCATCAGCGATTCGGTGCTGGTGGTGGCTTCCGACAACTGGAAAAATTATGAGATCCTTGATGGTGGGATGAAGATCAGGCTTCAGCCCGGAATTACCGGTGGCCGGGCAAACATCTTCCTGGCGCCTTACGGCCGGAAGATCGGTCCCGATCCTGCATCCATCAATGCAGCCATGATCGGGGGCATTGCGGCCAACAATGCCAGTGGAATGTGCTGCGGTACGGCCGAAAACTCCTACAAAACCATTCACAGTCTGAAACTGGTTTTTGCCGATGGAACATGTCTGGACACGTCCGATGAAGAAAGCAAGCATTCGTTCCGCAATACCCACCCTGAATTGCTGAAAAAGATCTCAAACCTTGCAGACAGGATCAAAGAAAACCGGGAACTTGCCGGCATCATCCGCCACAAATACAAAATGAAAAATACCACCGGTTTCAGTCTTAACGCCCTGGTGGATTTTTCCGATCCTTTCGATATCATCAACCACCTGATGATCGGTTCGGAGGGTACACTGGCATTTATGTCGGAGATCACTTACCATACAGTAGTGGAACATGCGCACAAAGCCACTTCGCTGATGATCTTTCCGGATATCGAAAAGGCCTGCCAGGCAGTAGCCATTCTTAAAGGACAGGATGTGACAGCCGTGGAGATCATTGACCGTGCCGGGCTGCACTCGGTGGAAGACCAGGATGGTATGCCCTCATACCTCCGTGAACTGCCCGAAAATGCTGCGGCATTACTGGTGGAAACACGTGCCGATAACGACGACAAACTCGCGGAAAATATTCAATCCATCAAAAAAAGCCTGGAAGAGATCCCGCTGTTAAGGCCTCTTGGTTTTACCAGCATTCCTGCAGAATACAATGCACTCTGGAACATCAGGAAAGGGCTCTTTCCTTCGGTAGGGGCCATCCGCGAAACCGGCACAACCGTAATAATAGAAGATGTTGCATTCCCGGTACCTTTGCTGGCGCAGGCAACCCTCGATCTGCAGGAACTGCTGAAAAAATATGCATATCATGAGGCGGTGATCTTTGGTCATGCGCTTGAAGGAAACCTTCATTTTGTGTTTACACAGGATTTCAGTTCGCCACACGAAGTGCAACGTTATGCCGGATTTATGGACGAACTGGCTGAAATGGTTGTAACCAGATACCATGGCTCGCTCAAGGCCGAGCACGGAACCGGCAGAAACATGGCACCCTTTGTGGAAAAGGAATGGGGCAGCGAAGCCTATGCCATGATGAAAGAGATCAAAGCGATTTTTGATCCGGAAAACCTTCTTAATCCTGGAGTTATTCTCAACGACAATCCCCACATCCATCTTGAGAATCTCAAACCCATGGCTCCTGTGCACCCGGTGGTGGATAAATGTATCGAATGTGGTTTCTGCGACAGCGTTTGCGTATCGACCGATCTCACCCTGAGTCCGCGGCAGCGTATCGTGGTGCTGCGCGAAATGGAACGACTCAAAGAAAATGGTCACGAGCCCCATATCCTGGCTTCCCTGAACCGCGATTTTGATTACGGCGGCAACCAGACTTGCGCCACCGATGGACTCTGCGCCATCAACTGCCCGGTAAAGATCGATACGGGTGAGATGATCAAAACCATCCGGAGTGAAAAGATCAGACCCGTGAATCAGCGAGTGGCCGGATTTATGGCATCGCATACCGGATTTGTTGTGCGTTCTGCAGCGTGGGGGCTGAATATGGTAAACTTTTTTCATACAATCTTGGGAGAGAAGTTTTTAAAAGCTCTTTCTTCCGGTTTACGAAAGCTTTCAGCCAACAGACTGCCTCAATGGAACCGTTATTTCCCAAAAGGAGCATCCCGTGTACAAAAAGATACCGGCACCCGGGATTCAAACCCCAAAGTGGTATATTTCCCGTCCTGCATCAACCGTGGAATGGGAGTTTCCAAAGATTACGATGAAAAAGTTGCCCTGAGTGAGAAAATGGTCACCCTGCTGAAGAAAGCGGGCTACGACATCATTTATCCTGGAAAGCTCAATGATCTTTGCTGCGGCATGGCCTATTCCAGCAAGGGATATAAAGAACAGGGGAAACAAAAATCCGATGAGCTGCAAGCAGCACTGCGCGTTGCCAGCCGCAACGGCGAATATCCCGTCCTTTGCGATATGAGCCCCTGCCTGTTCACCATGAAAAGCAATATGGAACCTGATCTTAAGCTTTACGAACCCATTGAATTCATCCTGGAGTTTCTCACAGACAAGCTGGATTTCCAACCGGTGGATGATAAAGTTGCGGTTTTTTCGGTGTGCAGTGCCAAAAAGATGGGACTTGAAGCACAGCTGGTGAAGCTGGCTAAGATGTGTTCAACCCGGGTTGTAGATATGGAAGCCAATTGCTGTGGTTTTGCCGGCGACCGAGGATTTACCTACCCCGAGCTGAACGCCCATGGCTTGCGAACCCTGAAAGAACAGGCCAAAGATTGTTCTGCGGGCTATTCCACTTCGCGCACCTGCGAAATCGGACTGAGCCTGCACAGCGATGTTTCTTTCAAATCCATTATCTATTTAGTGGATAAAGTAACTTCTCCAAAAGTAAAATCGTCGTCTGATTGATTCTGATATTCTTATATGCCTTTATTTTTCCTTATATGCCTTATATGGTAAAATAACATTGGGATGACAGCCTTGATAAGTCCGAAGTCCGAAGTAATTACCGGCCAACTCCCCCTTACAAACCCGAAGGGTTCGACGAAGTCAACGGGGTTGGGGCGATGTAAAAGATCACTCCGGGCACGAACCGAAGTCGTACCCGGAGAAAACTCCGGCGTTCTCAGCGACTTGGCGGCTCTGCGGTAAAAAACTCTACTGCACCGTCATTTCACCCCTCAGGGAAGTTTGCAGATATTTCCTGATTCGCTGGGCTGAGTAGTTATTTCCGAGCAGGTACATCAGCTTGGTAATGGCTGATTCGATGGTAATATCGTAACCGCTTATTACACCGATTTTCTGCAGCTTTACACTGGTTTCGTATTTCCCCATGTTAACGGCACCTCCCCTGCACTGGGTAACATTGTAAATGATCAGTCCGCGTTCAACGGCCTTTTCCAGCTCTTCGATAAACCAGTCATGCGTGGGTGCATTGCCCGAACCAAAGGTTTGCATTACCACAGCCTTTATGCCTTCAATATTCAGAATGGCTTGCACAGCATCAAGTGTAATACCCGGGAACAACGTAAGCACAGCCACCCCCGGATCCATGCTGGTAAAAATGCGGAATTCCTGCCCGATAGGCTTATGAATAGATTCATGATTGTATTTGATCTCAACACCCGCCTGGGCCAATACCGGATAATTCACCGAACGGAAAGCCTCAAAATGTTCAGCATTGAACTTATGCGTGCGGTTACCGCGGTAAAGCTGATATTCAAAGTAAATACACACCTCGGGTACCAGGGCCTCACCAACCTTTTTGGCTGCTGCAATTTCAAGGGAAGTGATGAAGTTTTCCTTACCATCGGTCCTGATCATACCTATGGGAAGTTGCGAGCCGGTAAGAATAACCGGTTTGGAAAGATTTTCGAGCATAAAACTCAATGCCGATGCAGTATAGGCCATTGTATCAGAACCATGCAAAATGACAAACCCATCATATTTCTCATAATTTTCCTCGATGATCTTTGCCAGGCGCACCCATACGGCAGGCTGCATATTGGAAGAATCAATGATAGGATCAAAGGAAATGCTGTCGATATGAAAACCGAATTTTTTGATTTCAGGGATCTGGGCGGTGAGATGCTTAAAATCAAAAGCTTGCAGGGCACCGGTCTCAGAATTCTGGACCATTCCTATGGTTCCGCCGGTATAAATAACGAGTATCTGGGCTTTTTCGCTCATATTTTCTGTCTCAGCTTAATTGAAAAAACTTCTTTGCATTTTCTGTGGTAATAAGTGCTATACTCTCAACATCCAGGGATTTCAGCTCAGCCACTTTTTGTGCAATGATGGGGATGTATGATGATTCATTTCTTTTTCCACGGTAAGGCACCGGCGGCAGGTAGGGAGCATCGGTTTCCAGGATGAGATACCTGGCATCTGTTTCTTCAACTACCTTTGCCATCATACTTTTTTTGTAAGTAACCACTCCCCCTATTCCCAGCATAAAACCAAATTCAGTAAACCAACGGGCCTGCTCAACATTGCCGGGAAAACAATGCATAACACCTTTCAGCCGCTTACCCCGATATGCTTCCAAAACTTCCATGATCTCCTCTACCGAGTTGCGCGAGTGGATCACCACGGGCAGGTCAAACTCCAGAGCCCATTCAATTTGCGTTTTGAATGCCTGCACCTGCTGTGCAAAAAAGGTTTTATCCCAGTAAAGGTCGATGCCGGTTTCACCCACAGCACACATTGTCCCTTTCTCAAACCAGGGTTTAATGCGGGTAAGGACTTCTTCAAAATCTTCTTTTACCGATGTGGGATGCAGCGCCATCATGGGTTTGCAGTTTGCCGGGAAGGTCATACACAGATCCATCATGGGCTGGATGGTTTCTTCATCCACATTGGGAAGCAGCATATACTCCACACCTGCCTGAACAGCGCTTTTCACAACACTTTTCCGGTCCTTGTCAAACTGTTCAAGGTAAAGATGGGTGTGGGTGTCAATGTATCTGAACATACTTTTAACTGACCTTTTTACCCA
>CAYXIT010000026.1:13557-14699 GCA_964465275.1 uncultured Bacteroidales bacterium
TATTGGTAAGGCCCCAGTCTTTTTGTGCCACAGAATCATCAATACTTTGCGGCCACGATTCGGCAATTGCCTGGCGAAAATCAGGGTTGTAAGTTATTTTAAAATCCGGAATTTGTTTTTTGATCTCTTCAGCCATTTCTTTGGGGCTGAAACTAATACCTGCCACATTGTAACTGCTCCTGACATGAATTTTATCTGCCGGTGCTTCCATCAGGTTTATGGTGGCCTTTATGGCATCATCCATAAACTGCATGGGAAGGTAAGTGTCTTCGGTAAGAAAACATTCGTATTTTTTCTGGCGTATGGCCTCGTAGAAGATCTCCACGGCATAATCGGTGGTGCCACCACCGGCTTCGGTTTTATGGCTTATCAGCCCCGGATATCGAATGCTGCGCCCGTCGACACCATATTTATGAAAATAATATTCAAGCCAGCGCTCACCGGCAAGTTTACTGATACCGTAGACTGTGTTGGGCTCCATAACGGTGAACTGCGGGGTATTCTGCCTGGGAGTGGTAGGTCCGAAAACAGCGATAGAGCTGGGCCAGAAAACCTTTGACAGATTTAGCTCGCGCGATAGTTCCATTACATTCAGCAAGCTCTCCATATTGATATGCCAGCTGGCGATGGGCTTTTTCTCGGCATTTCCCGAGAGGATGGCCGCCAGGTGATAGATCTGCGTGATCTTGTTCCGGCTTACGGTACCAAACAAACGGTGGGTGTCAAGCACATCAAGAATTTCGAATGGCCCGCCCTCAGTAATTTCTTTGTCGGCAGGTTTGATATCAGTAGCCACCACGTTTTCGTCGCCATACAATTTTCGCAGTTCCAGGGTCAGTTCGTTAAAACGCTCTTCCTGCTCGATGGAATCAAAGACCAGGGGTTCCTTCTCACCCTCGACCGGCCCGACCGTCTGAACGCCTTCACGGACACGATGCGGCGCGAGCTGGACACCCTCCGCAGCGGCCAGGAGCGGCTGGTCTCGGTCTGGGCCCACGAGCTCAAGACGCCGCTCACCGTGGTCCAGAGCTACCTCGAGATCCTGACCAACGACCTCGACGACGGCCTCTCGGAGGAGCAGCTGTCGTTCCTCCAGATCACCAAGCAGAGCGTGATGCGGCTGCGCCGGCTTGTCCTCGACC
>CAYXIT010000026.1:14709-18314 GCA_964465275.1 uncultured Bacteroidales bacterium
TCACACCGAATTTCATAATGTCGTTAATCCCGGTAATTTTTTCCATTTCGTATTTTTTAGTTGATTTAAGGGTGTGGCAAAGTTAGAAAAGTTTTTTCACCCCCAAAGAGCCGGAAAGGGGCATAAAAAATTAATTTCCTGATACAGGAACTTAGCTTGCTTATTCACATTTTTTATTTTTATCCTTAGCCAAAAAGCGATACTTTTGCTTTGGGGAAAGACCTTCTCCCACTTAAAAGATAATCAGAAGATTACACATGGAGAATTTTATTGTTTCTGCACGAAAATACCGCCCTGCAACCTTTGATATGGTTGTGGGTCAGGCTTCCATAACCAATACCCTGAAAAATGCCATCAAAAACAACCACCTGGCCCAAGCCTTTTTATTTTGCGGACCCAGGGGTGTAGGGAAAACCACATGTGCCCGCATTATGGCAAAAACCATCAACTGCGAAAACCCTACAGAAAACGTAGAAGCCTGCAATGAATGTAAATCCTGTGTCTCATTCAATGAATCCAATTCATTTAATGTTCATGAGCTGGATGCCGCTTCCAACAATTCTGTGGAAGATATCCGCAGTCTTGTTGATCAGGTAAGGATACCCCCGCATATCGGCAGATATAAGGTTTATGTAATTGACGAGGTTCACATGCTTTCGCAGGCAGCTTTCAATGCTTTTTTAAAGACCCTGGAAGAGCCGCCGGCATATGCAAAATTCATTTTGGCTACTACTGAGAAACATAAAATTATACCTACTATACTTTCACGTTGCCAGATATTTGATTTCAACCGGATCACGATCGATGATATTGCAAAACAATTGCAATATGTTGCCGATAATGAGAAAATTGAAACAGAGTATGATGCGCTGCAGATAATTGCCCGTAAAGCCGACGGGGCAATGCGCGATGCACTTTCAATCTTTGACCAGATCGTAAGTTTTGCCGGAGACAAGGTTACATATAAGGCCGTTGCCGAAAACCTGAACGTGCTGGATTATGATTACTTTTTTACTATGACCGATCATATTCTGGCCGGTGATACTGCTGAGATCCTGCTTTTATTCAATGAAATCATTGAAAAAGGTTTCGACGGTGCTCATTTAATCAGCGGCTTTGCCGAACATTTACGCAACCTTTTGGTGTGCAAAGACCCCAAAACAGTTAATCTGATCGAGGTGGGTGATAGTGTAAAGCTACGATACACCGATCAATCGCAAAAGAGCAGTGCAGATTTTCTGCTGAAAGCTCTTGATATTATTAACAGATGCGATCTGAGCTACCGCACCAGCAATAATAAGAGGTTACACATTGAATTGGCACTCCTGCAAACAGCTGCCATCCTGAATCAAAATACATCAACCGGTTCTACTCAGGGTAATGAAATGGCTGCTCCAAAATCAACTGCTCCAAAAGCTTCAGCCCCGGCTGTAACTTCCAAACCAATAACTGCTCATCCATCCGATGATGAACAAAAAAGTGAACATCCCCCTCAAAAAAGTGAAGGGCGCCCGGCAAAACCATTAAGTATTAAGATTAACAAACCCAACCAGGAAGAGGACGAAAAAAAAAAACATGAACCTTTAGATGTATTGCATGAAGAGGACCGACCGGAAGAAACCTTTTCAGAGGAACAATTGCTCGATGTTTGGGAAAAACTTAAAGAACGTTACAAAAACTCCAGCGTAACCACTTTTACTGCAATAAATACCTACAAACCCAGGATACGAGAAAACAATATCATTGAACTGGATGTTGATAATCTGGTGCTCAAAGACAACATCTTTGACCTGAAACCCGAAATTCTGAGCTTTTTAAGAAAACATTTGAACAATTATGCCGTTAATCTGGATGTTAGAATCGTTGAGGTACCTAGAGTACAAAAGGCATATCTGCCGGCAGAAAAGTACCAGAAAATGGTTGAAAAAAATCCAAACATTGAAAAGCTGAAGAATGATCTTGATCTTGATTTGATTTATTAAAATATTTTAACTCATTTTTATCGGTTTACATGTAATTTTAATTCAAAAAAATATACTTATTGCTATTGTCATATTAAATCAGATTTTCTTTCTATAAAAACAATTTATTAATTTAAAAACATCAAAAATGAAATTGAATGTAAAGCTTTTCTTATCGCTGCTTTTTTTGCTAACAAGTGGTTTGGCATTCGGCAGCACTCCAAAAATTGAATTTACGGAGTATACTCTCGACAACGGATTGAAAGTTATTTTACACCACGACAACACTACCCCCAATGTGGTTGTAAATATCATGTATCATGTAGGCGCAAAAAACGAACATCCTGAACGTACAGGATTTGCTCACTTTTTTGAGCACCTGATGTTTGAAGGTACAAAGCATATTGATAGAGGTGAATTTTCAGAACTGGTAGAACAGGCAGGTGGTTCCCTGAATGCTTTTACAAGTTTTGATGTAACCAATTATTATATTCTTTTGCCATCGAACCAGCTTGAACTGGGTTTATGGATGGAATCCGAAAGAATGCTTCACCCGGTAATTGACTCAATTGGTATTGCAACCCAGAAGGATGTTGTTACCGAAGAGATGAAGCAGACCCGTGACAACCGCCCTTACGGCAGACTTATTACAGAGACTATGGCAAGGGCCTACACCACCCATGCATACAAAACAGATGTTCTTGGAGCTGATCCGCACATCAGAAATGCAACCGATGAAGATATCCAGGCTTTTCATGACATGTTTTACGTTCCGGATAATGCAGTTCTTGTAATCACAGGTGATATAGATATTGACCAAACAAAAGAACTGGTTGAAAAATATTTTGGCGATATTCCATCGGGAACCGGAGAATTCAACAGACCGGCAAAAGATGCCGAACCTCCAAGAACCACTGAACTGCGCGATACAGTTTATGATAATGTGCAGATTCCTGCCATCATCCAGGCATATATGATCCCTGCACAGGGAACGCCCGACTTTTATGCTGTTGAAATGCTCGGTTCACTTCTTTCACAGGGACAAAGCAGCCGCTTGTACCGCAGGCTGGTTGACGATGAGCAAAAGGCACTGCAAGTTGCATCATTTCCCTTCGGTTTGGAGCACCCCGGAGTGAACCTTACATTCGCACTGGCCAATATGGGTGTTGAACTCCATGAAATTGAAGCCGTAATCAACGAAGAACTGGAAAGAGTAAGAACTGAACTGATAACTGAAGAAGAACTTCAGAAGCTGAAAAATCAGGTGGAAAGCCAGTTTGTAAACAGCAATACCACCATAGCCAGCAGAGCTACCAATCTGGCTAATTATTATACATTGTATGATGATGCAGATCTGATAAATACCGAACTTGAAAGATATATGAATGTGACCATCGAAGACATTCGCAGAGTAGCCCGGGAATATTTCAGAGAAGATAACAGGGTGGTTATTTATTGGTTACCAAAACAAGAAAGTTAAGAAAACAGATTCATTAAACTCAAAAGTTAAAATTATTTACGGATGAAAAAGATAATTTCATATTTATTATTCAGTATTTTTCTGGTGCTGACAGTTCAGGCACAATTAGACAGGAGCCAGAGGCCCCAGCCCGGTCCTGCTCCGGTAGTTCAACTCGGAGAATT
>CAYXIT010000026.1:18324-33141 GCA_964465275.1 uncultured Bacteroidales bacterium
GCTTTACTACCGATAACGGCATCCAGGTAATCGTTGTGGAAAACAGGAAGATTCCTGTTATTTCCTTTCAGTTATCTCTTGATATTGATCCCATACTGGAAGGTGACGCCAAAGGCTATGTAAACTTTGCCGGCTCACTCATGCGTGAAGGGACAACCAACCGCACAAAACAGGAAATCGACGAAGCAGTTGATTTTATAGGAGCAAGTCTTTCAACTTTTTCCAGTGGAATGTTTGCCTCTTCATTAACCCGTCATAAGCATACTCTGCTTGAGTTAATGTCTGATATTCTTCTCAACCCCACATTCCCTGAAGCGGAACTGGAGCGCAGGTTATCACAATCACGCACAGGCCTTAAGAATGTGCCCACCGATGGAAATTCCATTTTGCGCAATCTTTCAGTAAGCCAGGTGTATGGTATGGATCATCCCTATGGTGAGATTACCACTGAAGAAACCCTTGATAATATTAATGTAGATCTTTTAAAAGAATATTACAATACATATTTTAAACCCAATGTTGCTTATTTGGTTATCGTGGGTGATATTGATGTTGTAGAAGCGAAGCAACTTATAGGTCAGTATTTCGGACAGTGGGAAGAGGGCGATGTTCCATCGCACAACTATTCGATTCCCACGCCCCCAGCCGGAAGAAGAGTTGCATTTGCCGAAAGAGTTGGTGCAAGCCAGTCGAATGTTGCCGTTACATATCCTGTAGTTCTCACACCCGGCCATGAAGATGCCATAAAAGTGAGTGTGATGAACAGTATTCTTGGTGGTGGCGTTTTCTCCGGTCGTCTGATGCAAAATCTTCGCGAAGACAAAGGCTATACCTATGGTGCACGCAGTAATATTTCCACAGATGAACTGGTGGGTCGTTTTGTTGCTCAAACTGAAGTTCGTAACAGCGTTACCGACAGTACTGTTGTTGAGATACTGTATGAAATGGAAAGACTTATCAATGAGCCTGTAGATGAGGCTGATCTTCAATTGGTTAAGAACTTCATGAACGGCTCATTTGCCCGCTCACTCGAAAGTCCGAGAACCATCGCCAATTTTGCCTTAAACATCAAAAGGTATAACCTGCCAGAAGACTATTATGCTACCTATCTTGAAAAACTTGCAGCCGTTAGTGTTGAAGATGTGCAGCAAATGGCAGCCAAATATCTTAAGCCCGATAATGCCATTGTTATTGCTGTAGGTAGCAAGGAAGAAGTCGTTCCTACATTGGAAAAATTCAGCGCCACAGGTGAGGTAGAATTATTTGATGCATTTGGTCGCCCATGGGTACCGGCAGAACTCGCCGAAGTTCCTGCAGATGTTACAGTTGAAACCGTCTTAAACAAATATTATGATGCAATAGGTGGCAAAGAACATTTCTCTTCCATAAATGATATGACCCAGGTAATGAAAACATCAATGATGGGAATGGAAATCACCATGACTTCATATCAAAAAGCTCCTGATAAATTGAGGGTAGAAACTGCAATGGGCGGTAACGTTATGTCAACCCAACTCTTTGATGGCCAAAAAGCTTTAGTAACATCCCCTATGGGTAAGCAGGAATTTACTGAAGGGCCTGAGTTTGAAATGATGAAAATGCAGGCCATCATGAACATTGAAATGAACTACAAAGATTACGGTATTGAAAAATCTCTTGCAGGCATTGAAACTGTTGATGGTAAAGATGCTTATAAAATCGAAGTTATTACTCCTCAAGGTCAGAAAACTTACGAGTATTATGATGTTGAAACCGGTTACAAGATCCGTACTGATTCGGAACAGGGAACTGCAATGATCTCTGACTACCGCGAGATCGTGATAAAAGAAGGCGAGGAACCTTCATTCTTTGCAAAACTTTTTGGTAAGAAAGGTACTGATCCGGTAGCATTGAAATTTCCCCATCGTATTGAGCAGCAGGTAGGACCCCAAACACTGGAACTGGAGATTGTTGAAATCAAAATTGACACCAACATCGAAGATTCAAAATTTGAAATATAAGAAACTCTGTTTGTTTTTAAAAAAACCACTGCCGGATTTCCGTGCAGTGGTTTTTTTTTGATCTGATATTTGTTTTCTTATTCTACTGAAATCAATTCAGTAACAAACCTGCCCAGCTTAATCAAATCGTCCCTTTCATCAAATGATATTGAATTTCTTCTTACAAAACTCCTTATATCGCTCCTGTGATCGGGAAATACCTTTGTAAGTTCCCGGCGGGTGGTAAAAGCCATGTAGTCATCATCCGTTTTAATTACAAGTAAAGGTCGGCGGGTAATTACTATTTCCATTTCCACTCCGCTTAAATTTTCCAGCCTTAAATCCTGACCACTTGGTCCACGTCCGCCCGCATCTGATGAGCTTATCAGATTAACCCGCTGAGTGGATGAAGATGCGGGTGCCTGGCCGTAACCCCCGGGTATGATCTCTTCCATGCTATGAGAAGACTGATATTTGATGAAAAAGTTATTGTTATCATTTGATACTTTTTCGAGATACCCATAGGTACGATGAAATATAAAAAGTTTCTCCTGAATCCTTATGCTGTCAAAAGCAGCTCCTCTTATAAGTGAACGGGTATCTCCCGATTCATTCATCATAACCATATCATCAACAAGTAATCTATAATTGAGCATCATTTGTGATGCAGTGCCACGTGAAAAGTATACTGTCCCCCTCTGAAATTCATCATAAAGATAAACTACCCGCGGATCAGCCTTTTCTTCCAGATCTATAGACCGTTCAGTTGTTCGAAAACTGGTTCGGATACTTTGGGATGAAGCAATTGATAATGAAATAATAAATACAAACAGAAAAGATACAAATTGTTTTTGATTAGCCATATTACAAAAATTGAACGTTCTTTTGATTTTGATTTTTCCTAATTATGGCTAAAATACTATAAATAAGGATTAATGACAAACGAAAAAGATGCATTGCGCGCAACTCTTGTTAATACAGTATTTTACTTTTTTACTTCAGATGTTATTTCTCCTTTATACAGGCGGGTTTTTATGATATCGCCTTTTTTCAGTTCAGAAGCATCGCGAATAACCTTATCATCCATTCGGGTGATGGAGTAGCCCCGTTTTAATATGTTTTGAGGATCAAGCAATCTGGTTTTGTTTTCCAATACTGCAATATGGTTTGATTCGTTGACTTGTTTTGTTTTTACCGCAGATTTTAGCGAAAAGATACGATTATCCATATCACATCTCTCTTTGATCAATATTTGTTTAGGTGTGGCTAAAACCTGCATAGAGAGGTTATTTACTTTTTCTCTAGCTGTGGTCTGCAGGCTTTTTGTTCCCTGAAACAGCAAACCAGCTGCACTATTAATCAAAACGTTGTGCCGGTTTGTTAACTGGTTTGCCGATTGCACCAGATCAGCTGATAAAAGCCCAAGTTTCTTTTGTTCCCTGTTAATAAATGCAGCCCCATCTGATTTGAGTGTACGGGCACAATTATCAATTCTTTTTTCAAAATCAATAAACTTCTCCAATATAAAGTAAGCGACATCTGTAGGAGTTATTTTATTACTCCATGACACCATTTCTGTAACGGTTTCGTTTGTTGAATGACCAATTCCGGTTATTACGGGTAAAGGAAAAACAGCTACCTCTCCTGCCAGATTATAATCATCATAACAACTCAGCCCAATATCTCCGCCTCCCCCTCTTATCAGTGCAACAATATCAAATCGTGATGTAAGTTTTTTTATGATGCGTAATTGCGATATAATACCCTCAACGGCTTTATCTCCTTGTAAAACAGACGGGAACAGATAGTGCCAGATATGGTATTGTTCCGTTTTTGACTTGATGATATTAAGAAAATCATGATAACCTTTGCTTGTTTCCACTGATATAACAGCCACTCTTTTGGGCAGAAGTGGCAGAATATGTTCTTTATTTTTATGAAATATTCCCTCTTGTAATGGTGGCAGTTTTTTCCAGTGCCATCTCACCCAGCGTAAAAGCCGGTTCAATCTCATGAATATGCAGTGTAAGCCCATACACCGGATGATAATCAACAGATGCCCTGAATAGTATCGACATTCCCTCCTTTAGCCTGTCACCGGTAATATCAATGAATTGTCTGTTGATTCTGCTGTAATCTGCAGCCCAGATTGTAGACCGCATCTGGGCCTGTATAAGATTTCCTGATTTTTCAACCAATTCGGGATAACAATGACCACTGCGGGGGTAATAATTCAGTTTTGCTATTTCTGCCCTGATCCAATAGGTTGATGAATATGCACGTTCAATAACAGAACGTAAGCTCTTTCCCAAATCGGAAAGTGTGTATATTTTTCTGTTGTTTTCCATATCAAATAAGAAAGCAGTCGATAACCGCCAGACAGAAAAGGCTTAAATTTTTAGCTTTTCAATAACCTTAATAATATCATCTGTTTTAAAAGGTTTAATAATATAATCTGCCATACCTGCCTGAATATATTTCTCTTTTTCATGGTCCATGGCATTGGCACTTAAACCAACTACAGGTGGGTGATCAGCGCAATCGGCAATAATTTTCCTTGTAGCTTCAATTCCATCCATTACCGGCATCTGAATATCCATAAGAACAAGGTCGAAACTATCTTTTTTACACATATTTAGTGCTTCCAGTCCATTTTCAACAGTAACAACATCATACCCCAATGAACTTAACATGAGTGAAATAACTTTTTTATTGATCTCCTTATCTTCTGCAAGTAATATTTTTAATGATCGTCTGGATAGCTTTCCCTTTTTGTCTGTATCGTCCTTTTTTTCATCCAATTTACCGGTTTGGGCAACAAATGTAAACCAGAAACAACTTCCCTGACCGGGTTCCGATTCTACACCGGTTTCACCACCCATTAAAAGGGCAAGTTCCTTGCAAATTGACAAACCCAGACCTGTGCCCTCAATAACTATATCATCACTTTCTGAATGTATTTGCGAAAAGGGTTTAAAAAGATTCTTCTTTAAACCGGGATGAATTCCGGGTCCCTCATCAGTTACTTCTATTTTTATCTGCATTTCATTTTCACTAATAACCTTATCAACTGATGCCTTTAGTTTAACCAGGCCTTTTGAGCAGTATTTGACTGCATTGGACAAAAGATTGGTTATTATTTGAAATAACCGTTGTTTATCAGCAACAATAAACTCGGGCAAATTTTCAAAACCTTCTGCTTTAAATCTTAAGGGTTTTTTGCAGATGCTATGAAAGAATTTCTCAGATTTTTCGGGTATTTCAATTGATCGGAATGGTACAGGTATAATAACTATTTTACCGGCTTCAATTTTAGAATAATCAAGCACTTCATTGATGATGTTTTTCAAAGTTTCAACAGAAAAATGTAACGTTTCCATGTAATCTTTCTGTACTTCGTTGAGGGTGCTCTTTTCCATCAACTCAGTAATTCCTTCAATAGCTGTGAAAGGGGTTCTGATTTCATGACTCATTTGTGCAAGAAAGTCTCTCTTGAAATTTGCCGATTCTCTGGCAAGTATAATCTCCTGCCTCAGAAACTCATTGGTTCTTTTTTCGGTAATATCAGTTATTATTCCTGTAAGGCAATTTGTTTCCTTATTATATTCTGCTATGGAATGAATATATCTTACTTGCCCGTCATTTACCCGTTTTATCCGGAACTCCACATCATAGGGTTTTCCCGTTTCAATATGTTCCCTAAGTGTAAGGTCAAGCATAGGCCGGTATTGGCTGAGCACAATATCCTCCACTTCTTTTATCAGCATCTGATCCTGATCAACACCATAAATTTCCATCGCCTGATCAGAAGCAGATACAAGCCCAGTTTCAAAATTAAACACCCAATCGCCTATATTAGCAATCTTTTGGGCTTGTTTAAGCCTGTTTTCACTGTCTTTTAATTTTGAAAGATATTGCTCCCTCTGGGTGTGCATTTCCCATCGGGCCATGGCTTCTTTAACCGCATAGGGCAACCTTTTGATCCGTTCCTTAAGAATACAATCTGTAGCTCCTGACTTCAGGCAGTTTACTGCAGTTTCTTCATTGATGGATCCGGTTAATACGATAAAAGGTAAGTAAGGATTATGTTCAATAGAAAGCTTAAGTGCCTGATCTGCATCAAAAGAAGGCATCGAATAATCCGAAATTATAATCTGAGGATCAAAAGATTGCAAAGCACGCTGAAATTCTTCTTCTGTATCTACCCTCATACTTTCAACATTTATGCCTGCTTTTTCGATCTCAAAAACAGCGAGCTCGTAGTCAGTAAGTAGATCTTCAACAAATAATATTTTAAGTTTTTCAGCCATATATATTTAATTGCCTTGATTGCCGCTATATCCCTGGTTAAGTATAAACCGGTAAATCCCCGGTTCTTTTACTGCCTGAATGTCCTGTTAGTTAATTCAGCATTATAGAAGTTGTCTTCTACCAAAAGTATTTCAACCTGATTATCCATAGCCTTATTGATACAACAAATCTTAACTTCCTGTAATAAAAATAATCATAAGAATTTAATAAACAAATTATTCATCTGGATAGAATCAGATTAAGTCTTTGTACAGTCTGCATATTTAAATCAAACCACCTGTTCAGACTATTAAAATACAATGAAGCCGGATCATTTTTTTATTCCCCCAACCTGAGATCCATTTTGTGGATTAACGCTTCACTGGTGTTTTGCTTGAAAAGAACTGTTTGATTGGCAATAGCAACCTCATTACGCAAAGCTTCATTGTTTTTACGTTCGGTTATATCACGCATAATTCCCAGAATAACAATCTTTCCCCCACCTGAGAATGGGGTTGTACTGAATTCAATATCATGCAATTGGCCTGATTTTGTAATGATCTGCAACTCATATATACCCGGAACGTCTATGTTTTTCTGTCTGGCTTCTTTTCTTTGCTTTACAAGTTGTTTGCTTTCAGGGGTAAACCTCTCCCATATGCTAAAGCCTTCTGACAGGATTTCTTTTCCGATGCTTTTAGTGCAAGATCAGCTAGTTTTTACTCTGTGATATCCTGATAAGTACCTAAAACCCCAAATATTTCTCCCCGGGCGTCGTGAAGTGGTATTTTACTGGTGCGCAACCATTTACTATTACCCATCGCATCGGTCTGCTCTTCTTCAAAGTTCAGTAATGGTTTACCTGTTTTTATTACATTCAAATCATCTTTTCGATACTTTTCTGCCTGCCGGGTCCATGGCATCAAATTATCGTCTCTGCCTATAACCTCGTCAGTATTTTCCAAACCTGCATCAGATGCAAAAGATTTATTACATCCCAGGTAAGTGAGATTAATATCTTTCCAGAAAACTCTTACCCTTATGGAATCCAGAATATTCCTTAACATTTGTCTGGATTCAATAAGGTCTGTTTCTGTATTTTTGCGTTCAAAAGCATTATAAATAAAATCAGCGAAAACTTTCAGAATTTTCACCTCGTAATCTTCCCATTCTCTATTACTTTTTACAGAGTCAAATCCCACAAAACCTATGAGTCGTTGTTTGGAAATTATTGGTACTACAAACAAAGACTTAATGTCCTGTACCTCCAGCAGTTGTTTTTCCACTTTCCACTCTTCATCAAGCATTGATACATCATAAATATTTATCGGGTTAAAAGTTTTCAGGTGAGTCATCCATTGAGGTATCTCACTACATGGCAGTTCCTGCAGATATTCTATCTGGGGTTCGATACCCCGGGCACACCATTCATGTGTATTCTTAAGAATATCGCGTTTTTCATCCCACATAAAAATATAAGCCCGGTCAATTTTACAAAACTTTCCTACCCTTTCAATAGAAACATTGAGTATATCATCGAATTTATCGGCAGTAAGGTTAACAAACTGTGATGAAAGATCAAGCAGTAATCTTTCAAAAACCTTTCTGCGATCCATTAATTCTTCCAACTCTTTCTCCTCGCTGATATCGATGACAATTCCTGTCCATAGTGTTCTTTGCTCGTCAATTATACGTGGTTTTGATTCGATTCTTAACCATTTTAACTGACCATCTCTGAAAATCCGGCCTTCCCACTTAAATACGGATTTTGATCTGATTGATCTGTGGTTTTGTTCAAAGAAACTCTTTTTGTCATCAGGATGAATCATACTGGAAATATGATCAGGTCTGGCAAAAAGGTCAGCATTTGCCAAACCCGTAATATCTTCATGCTGGTCGCTGATAAATTCATATTTCAAAGGAGGAAGTTTTTCAGGATGAAAATCTTCATCATTCATTTGAACTAACCTGTAAATACCGGCCGGTTGCGCCGTCACCAGATCTTTAAAGAGTGTTCCATTTTGTTCACTGGTTTGAAGTGATCTCCGGAGTGATGTAAGTTTTGTAACCAGAATCGAAAGGATTATGGTAAAAATCACTATTACGGCAAAAGTGAACCAGGAAAGTAATTGTGTTGTAATAAATAAAATACCTGCCAGAATAACAAGAACACTTTTAAGTATTTTTATCAATGTAAGGTAATTAAAACGCATAGGTTATATGTTTCTTTAAACTGCTGTTATCTTCTCTTTCTTAAAAAGCAAAAGCTAATGCCAATATATTTTCAATTTAAATACATTCTTTTTTCCTTAATTATATTTTTCAAGAACCTGTTTGAGTTCAGAAATCTTTACAGGCTTGGTAATGTAATCATCCATACCCTGACTCATGTATTTTTCACGATCTCCTTCAAAAGCATTTGCACTTAACCCAATTACCGGAGGTAAATTTTCATGTGTTTTCTTTAATTCCCGGGTTGCGATCAAGCCATTCATAACAGGCATTTGAATATCCATAAGAATTACGTCAAAAGCATTTGGCTTATAGATTTCGAGTGCTTCCTGCCCGTTATTGGCAAGTATTACCTCATGGCCGAGTGATTCAAGCATGAGCCTTATTACTTTTCGGTTAACATGCTTATCTTCCGCCAAAAGTATCTTCAATTTTGAAAATGGTTGCTTCCTGCTTTTCAGTTGAGTGGATAAAACAACATCTTTTTTATCTTCTTCAGAAATTAATTCACAAACTATGGTAAACCAGAATTTACTCCCCTTTCCGTATGTGCTTTCAAAGTCAATTTCTCCGCCATGCAGTTTTACCAATTCTTTACAAATGGTTAAGCCCAGGCCGCTCCCATCAATTGGCCGTGTATCGTTTTCATCAATTTGAATAAAAGGTGTAAAAAGCTTCTCACGCATTTCGGGTTTGATACCTGTACCGGTATCTATAACTTCTATACGTATACAAATTTGATTCAAAGCTATATTGATCCAATACGGGAAAGCATGTATGCTTATGTTTCCCTGTTTTGTATGCTTTAATGCATTTAAAATCAAATTATTCAAAACCTGAGTAATTCTGATCTCATCTCCGATAATAAACTCCGGTAAATCAGGATCGGAATGTATATGCAGTTTAATGTTTTTCTGACAAATGTGTCTGAACAACATTCTTGAACTATGCAGCAGATTTTCAAATGAAAAAGCCTTCGTTTTAAGCTTAATTTTACCAGCTTCAATTTTGGAAAAGTCAAGAACCTGGTTAATAATTTCTCTCAGGTTTTCGGCTGAATTTTTAAGAGTAAGAAAATAGTCTTTCTGGGTTTCATTAAGACGAGTTGTACTCAACATCTCTATCATACCCATCAGGCCGGTTAGCGGAGTCCTTATTTCATGACTCATATTTGCAAGAAAATTCTGTTTAAATATTGCTGATTGTTTTGCAATTTCCACTTCTTTCTCAAGAAGTTCTTTTTGCTTTTTATCATCAATATCCTGATGTGTGCCAGACAATAAAACCGGGTTTCCTTCTGCATCTCTTTCCATTATACAACCACCCGATCTTATCCATATCCATTTGCCGCTTTTGTGCCATATACGAAATTCTGTTTCATAATAATCTTTGATGCCGTTAAGATGATCTCTCATGGCTTTGCGAAACATCTTCAGGTCTTCAGGATGAAGAAATCTTTTAATTCCCTCCACATCAATAGGTAATATTTCATCAAGAGAATAACCTGAAATTTCAGCACATCTTTCATTCAGGGTCAGCTTGTCCGAAGGTATATGCCACTCCCAGGTTCCTACATTTGCAGCTTTTATAATATTGGCAAGTTTTTGTTTTTCTTCTATCAGTTTCCTGTCACGTATCCGAATAGTTTCCTCTGCCTCTTTAAGCTTCTTGTCTTTCAGTATTTCCCGGGTAATTCTTTCAGTAACCGCAGGTATTTTTGATAAAAAATAAATGTCTTTTACAATATAGTCTCTGGCACCAAGTTTCATCATTTCTACTGCTACTCTTTCATCACCTTGCCCGGTTGAAACAATAAATGGTGGAACTGCAATATTCCTGGATTTTATTTCATTCAGAAACCCGGTTGCATTCATTCCCGGCAATGCATAATCTAAAATCATCAAATCAGGTTGATCTTTACCTGAAAGGTATTCAATGGCAAGGGTTGCATCTGACATGATTTTAACATCAAATTTTTTTTCATGCAATTTCTCTTTGATCAGATCTGCAACTCCTAAATCATCTTCAACAATTAAAATTTTCATTTTCTGGTTTTTTAAATCCATGATGCAGTACTATACACTAAAAAACAATGAGCTTAGCTGCACATAAAATGTACTTCCTTTTCCCAACTCCGATTCTACCCATATATTACCCTTGTGCTTCCGGGCAATGGTTAAAGAAATATTCAATCCAATTCCTTCACCATCTTTGGTTGAAGTTGAATCTGTTCTGAAAAAAACTTCCCAGATTTTATCTTTATTTCTTTGATTAATTCCGATACCATTGTCCTTGATTTTAACAATTACGCTCCTCTCTTCCTCTTCTCCTGAAATATGGAGCGATAGCCGGATTCCCGGACGGCGATACTTTATAGCATTATCAATCAGGTTTGAGAACAACTGATTCAATAGCTCAGGATCGCCAAAACAAGATGGAATTTCTCCGATTTTTACCTCTGCTCCGATATCATCCAACTGATAACCATACGACTGTATAACCTTATTAATCAAATCTTCCAGGTTTATTTTTCTTATCGTCATTTTTACCCTTCCCGTTCTGGATATACTTAATAATCCGTTTATAAGGCTGTCCATTTTCCTGACATTATTAGAAATATGAGAAAGGGTTTGAGGTATTTCGCCGTTTATAAGTTCGGTTACAGGATACTCATCCCGTTGTGGTAATGAAGACTTTTTAAAAAATATTTTTAAATCCTCTATCTGGCTTTCTACTCTGTTGCTGAATCCCTGAATATTTATCAGCGGTGAACGAAGGTCGTGCGAAGCAACATAAAGGAAGCTTTCAAGTTCCTTGTTTTTTTCTTTGATAGTTTCTTCGGCATTTTTTTGCAGTGTTATGTCAATGTGTGTGCCCATTATAGTATCCGTTGGGTTGCCCGATTCATCGATCAGGAATTTTCCACGCGATAATATCCATCGATAACTGCCATCATTATGTTTTAGCCTGAAAATTTGCTGATAAACACTGTCGGGTTTTTGAAAATATTCAACAAATCTCCTGATAGCCTGAGCATGATCATCAGGATGCAGCCATTGTTTCCATATAAGATCAATGGTTCTTTTGTCTACTGATTTAAAATCATCAGGATTTCTGCCAAGCATTTGAAAATACTGAGGGCTGCACCACAGATAGCCTGTATTTTTATTGTATTCCCAGGCGCCCGTATTAGTGGCTTCAATAAAGGCCATATAGCGGGCAGCTGTTTCACGGCTCAATCTTTCTGATTCTGAAAGTGCATCATGGGCTTCAATTCTTTCAAAAGCATCACCCAAAATATTAGCCAGTACTTGCATCAGCCGGAGTTGCTCCTGGTTTAAATCACATTTTCTCGCTACAGCATCAAAACCAAAATAACCCTTTATTTGATTATTTTTTATTACCGGAATACATAAAACCGATTTTATTTGTTGTCGTTTCAACTCTTCTCTTTCTTCTTTGAATTCATCGGGCAGGGCATCTACATCAGGGAAAAACATCATTTCCCGGTTTTTTACCAAATCCTTCATCCATGGAGTATTTTCAACATCCAGATTTTGCAGGGTATCTATCATAGGGATAATTCCGGGAGCGCACCATTCATGAGTATTATTCAGCCATTTCATATCGCCTGGAAGCCTGAAAATAAAAGTTCTGTCAACCTCCAGAAATTGTCCGGTTTGCTGAAGCATTGAATCAATTTTTTGATCCATATTATTTCTGTTTATGCTCACAAAATCAGTTGAAATATCAGCAACAAGACCAAAGAAAGTTTTCTGATATTCTATTTTTTCTGAAGCTCTTCTGCGCTCAGTAATATCCTGGAAAAATCCATCCCACAGAGAACTACCATCGGGTAAAAACTCAGGAACAGAGTGAATTTCAGCCCACCGTATTTCATTGTTTTTTACATAGCGTATCTCAGTATGAAATTTGGATTTGCTTTCATGTGCCTGACGGTGTTCATTAAGAAACTTTCGAAAATCATCAGGATGGATTTTACTAAGAATAATCATTGGGTCATTCAAGACGCTTTCTGTCTTTAGGTCCATAATACTGGTAATCAACCTGCTGATATATGTAAAATGGAATGAATCTTCTGATCTCCACCGAAGTTGAAAAACAACCGCAGGTGAGTTTTCCGATAGTCTTTTAAAGCTTCTTTCGCTATCTCGCAATGCCTTTTCCGCAGCATAGCGTCTGGTATTGTATAAATGCAGTACCAGAAAAATACTCATCAAAGAAAAAAACAGTACTGTAGAGAAAAAAGGAGGATATTTAAATTGACCGGTATCTGCCAAAACCAAAAGGTAAATGAGTAAAAGACCACCATAAAAGATCATGACATACCTGGCTGCCTTTTTATGATGGAGTAATTCATAAGCAAAAACGGGGAACAGAAATGCCCAGAGATGGGCTGCCTGAACTAAATCACGGGTGAAAACCAAATACCAGATGATAAAAATAAACGAACTAAGTGAAAGATTTGTCCATAACAAAAAATCCTTGCTCCCATAGTAAATCAGATATAATATATTGATAGCCAATCCTGCAAAAATACCGGCATAAGAAATATCTCTATCATGCAAAACGAAGTTTATTGATACCACAAACCAAACAATAATATTGATTACAATGGTGGATATTTTTACCAAACGTGCATTATATCTGCTGTTATCCATATATTAATTTATATTATCCATCAACAATTGTTTAGGATTAATCGGCGTATCATTTTTAATTTGTTTTATGGCAAAAAAAATAACTAAACATGCATTTAACATATATGCATATTCACTTCATTTGCAGCAAAATGCCAAAATAAATTAAACTTAGTAAAGATGAGAAAAAATGCAGGAATGAATTTAAGTGAATCTGGGAATTATGTAAAATAATACATAAAAGATCCGGAAAACTAATTAGTTAAAATCAGCCCTGGTACAAAACAAGATATTTGAAATTTATATTCTGAAGAAAAGAGTTTTATTCCTGACTGAATTGGGCTAAAGTTGCTTTTTTTATGCGCAGGAATAAATTAATTCTAAGAGGTTCGCTGAATACTTCGATTTTATCAGAAGGAATTCCGGCCTCCTTTGCAAAGCCTATCAATTGTTCTTGTGATCGATGGTAAAGATACCAGTCGCCCAGTATTTCCATAATCTTTTTGGATGGATTGATAACATTGAAATTTCCAATGATCATTTCACCGTCATCTTTCAAATAAAATGAAAATCTTCTTAATAACCTTACAAACAGGCTATCCTGGAAGTAATCAAATAAACCTGCACTCCAAATCAAATCATAACTGCCATCAGGAGAGTATCTTAAAACATTCTTGTTATGAAATGTTAGATATTCAAGGTATTTCTGGTTTTTGGACATAGCATACTCAATAGCCCGCTGATCAAAGTCAACAAGGTCAAAAACCAAGTTATTTTGCGTAACTGACTGAAAATATTCATTTACTTCACTGGCAGGACCACTACCCAGAATAAGCACTTTGGCCTGAGAGTGCCTGACCTTTGCATTCAGGTTCTTTAAAAGGCTAACGGCTAAATCTTTTCGGTTAATAACGGCAACCGCTGCCGGCATACAATGAAAAAACTCATCCCATTTAATAAAATCAGAATTTCTGTGGTATTTGTAGATTTTTTCAATAATCTGGTAATCGCCACTATAACCTAAAGGCTTATTGTAACAATGGCCAATAATGGTATCTGATTTGTAAACAGGATCCATCAATTCTCTGATTTCCTCTATTTGTTCCGGCGTAGATAGTTGCTCTACCGTATGAATAATATCACCAAACTCTTCGACCAAAGGCCCTTTATGTGCGAGAATTTCTTTTATTTTTACGATGTAGGCACTCACTTTAGAAGAAAATTTAATAAGGAAACAAGAAGTTTAAATAGTTTTTAAAATTAACTATTTAATTGATAATTTATGCAAAAGTAACATAAAATCTTCTTTTTTAACAGGTTTGGTAAGGTATTCATCCAAACCCAGACTTAAATATTTCTCCTTGTCGCCTTCAAAGGCATTGGCGCTGAGCCCTACAATAGGTGGTAAGTCACTATATCTGGATTTCAGTTTTTTTGTTGCCGTAACACCATCCATGACCGGCATCTGAATATCCATAAGAATCAGGTCAAAACTGCCAGGTTCAAATTTATCAACTGCCTCTTGTCCGTTTTTTACCAGGGTAACCTTGTGCCCCAAAGAAGTAAGCATAATATTAACCACTTTTTGATTCACAAGTTTGTCTTCCGCATACATAATATTAAGAGGGCCGGTATCATTGAGGGCAGAAAGATTA
>CAYXIT010000027.1:0-1741 GCA_964465275.1 uncultured Bacteroidales bacterium
GGATGCCCGGGCTGAGGGATTCGGTATAATGCTCCTGCAGCAGGAAACTAAGCTCGCCAAGCAGTTCAGGGTATTTTTTTGCAATCCGAAACATAACACGAAAAGCAGTAATACGTGACGAAGGACTTTTTCCGGGATTTTCCCAGATGTCCATGCATATATCGAACAACTCCCCCTCCAGGTCGTCATCGGTTTTAAGTCTTTCAATGATTTTGAGCAATTCGCGCTGATGGCCGTCTCTCTTGTCGCGTAAAGCGGAAATAAGTGCCGGAAGGTACGGTTGCAAGCGAGGATCATGATCTTCCATGGCATGATATAAAACCCATGCAGCCCGCCAGGCAGTTCTTTCATCGGATTGCAGGGCAAGCTGAATTGCCTCATCAAAAACGGCAGGGTTTCCCCTTAGTAAATAAACTATGGGATCTTTTTGCAGATGGCCGTTGAGTATATTTTTCAGAGAGGGTGTCATAAACTGCCCGTTGTTTGCAATAGTTCGAAGATAGAAAATTATCAGGATAATAAATATAAGTAGCCCTTTTTATATACCAACTAAAGCAAAAAAATATGAAATAAATCCAAAATTATGAATTACCTTAACAGTCTGTTAATTTCAAGAGATATAGATAACAGTGTTTTTATACCTCCCGGTTGTTAAAACTCACCTGATATCTGTTTTATCCATATCATCTCATCCATACAAACCAGTTCATATTAACAAAGTATATACAAAACGATTTTAGCGTTTATTAAGCAGACCATAAAGCCAAAAGACCCAAACCCCTTATTTCAAACGTTTGCGAAAGGTGTTTTCACATCATGATTTTCGGTAATCCGGTTTGTATATATTAAGTAAAGATTGGCTTACCTGTAAACCTGATTACATTTACCACCAATTAGTATTATTTATCTAAAACCTACACTATATATTATATTAACCTTAAATCAAACACATATGAGAAGAATTCTTATTATGCTTTTCTTCATGAGTTTCTCCTTTACCTTGTTCGCCCAGGTGGGTAAGGTGATTACGGATGAAAGAGAAGATGGCTGGAGGCTCATGGTCAATGGTGAGCCATTTATGGTGAACGGGATGAACTGGGATTACTTTCCTGTTGGTACAAATTTTATGTACAGTATCTGGAACCAGCCCGATGACATCATTAAAAAAGCACTGGATGATGAAATGTCATTACTTCAAAACATGGGCATAAATGCTATTCGTGTATATACCGGGATCCAACCCAAATGGGTCCAATACATTTATGAAAATTACGGTATTTATACCATGCTTAATCATTCATTTGGCCGGTATGGATTGACCTTAGACGGAGCGTGGACAGCTGTAACTAAATACGATGATCCTGCCACACAAGAACTTCTCCTTTCTGAAGTCACTCAAATGGTTGAGGAATTTAAGGATACACCCGGGCTTTTGCTTTATCTTCTGGGCAATGAAAACAACTATGGCTTATTTTGGGCCGGTGCCGAAACAGAAGACTTCCCTGAAGGCGAAGAACAAATTAATGCTGTAGGTGAATATCGGGGTCGGCCTATGTATCGATTGATGAACGAGGCGACCAAAAGAATGAAGGCAGTTTCTCCTTCACATCCGGTGGCCATCTGTAATGGTGACCTGCTGTTTTTGGATATAATTGCTGAAGAATGTCCGGATGTTGACATTTTCGGGGTAAACGTTTACAGGGGGATTTCTTTCACCGATATGTTTGACAGAGTTCAAAAT
>CAYXIT010000027.1:1751-3843 GCA_964465275.1 uncultured Bacteroidales bacterium
TTCGAGCTGACGTAGGCTTCGTTGATGGTGTCCGCGCCCTCGCCACCGTCCAGTTGCACCACGCCGTTCGTGCCGAAGGTGTCGATCGCGAAGTTCTTCACGAACGGTGGCACGTTGTCGATGACGCGATCGCCCACGCGTACGACAAACCCATCCTGCTTACCGAGTTTGGCTCTGATGCCTTCAACGCAATTACAAAGGAAGAGGCCCAGCGTGAGCAAGCCGTTTTAAATACAGCCAACTGGCGCGAAATTTACGAGAATGCTGCCGGACTTGGTAAAGCAGAAAATTCCATTGGTGGTTTTACTTTCCAGTTCAGCGACGGATGGTGGAAATTCGGACAAACCGAAAACCTTGATGTTCATGACACTAATGCTTCATGGGAAAATGGTGGATATGAATTTGATCATATTCCTGGCGAAAACAACATGAATGAAGAATGGTTCGGTATATGTGCCAAAGGGCCTACTGATGTCATGGGGTTTTATGAATTGTTTCCACGAGCATCTTACTATACATTAAAAGAAGCGCACGAGTTCAACCCTTATGCGAAAGGAACTACGATAGAATCAGTACGGGAGCATTTTGCAGGAATCAGCATTGGTGATGCTTTACTGCAGGCAAGAGGCGACAAGGCCGCCCTGGAAGGTGAAAGAACCAAAGCCATTCGTCTGAGCAGGTTTACTGCCGAGTTTTCTACCTACAGTACCGGAGGAAGTTTAATTACAACACCCGATGACCGCATTCCCGGAAGAACCGCCTACCCCAGTCAGTTGGGATTTGAAGACATGCAATCCTTCTTCGTGGGATTTGAAGCTCAGCCCACAACCAACTTCAGGGCCAACGTGGAATTTAACATCCTGGGCAATGTAGCTGAAAACCCCATTGACGAAATTTTTTATGAGAACCGGGGACGTCCTGTGAGTGTGAATACCGGTAGCGAAAATGTAAATATAGAATCGAACAAGCTTCAGGTTTACCGGGCCAGTTACCAATGGGACCATAAATGGTTCCGCATGAATGGTTTTTATCGCACAGGCCGCTATCACTGGGGTTATGAAGGTGACTTCTTCGGGTTATACCCTGAGGCCAACTACGGCCCAAATATTGATATTTATAATGGTATTGCCCCCTTCGGCTTTGAAATGGAAGGAAAAAGACAACTCAAAAATTTCAAACTGGCTTTTGGTCCGCAATTATGGTGGGGAGCCAACCCGGCATTCCTGCTCAAATACAACAGAAATATTGCAAATTTTGATATTACTGGTATTTATCATGAAGACCTTGATCAGTTGGGGGTAACAGAGAGTTCTTTTGCCATTCCCCAACCCAAAACCAGGCGCGTTACCCTGCATGTAAACAGGGAGTTTGGAAAATTCGGTGTCGATCTGGGTGGAATCTGGGCAGGACAACCTTTGCAGGGACGCCAATTTCAGGTTTACAGAGAAGAAGAAGATGCCCAGAATGTTTATATTGATGAAATCAAACCTGAAGATAACTGGGGTGGAAAGATCAAGCTAACCTTTACCGGTGGCAGATTCAACTGGTATGCACAATCTGCCCTTATGGGCCTGGTAGCCCAGGGCGGAGTTGATCAAACCCTTACCTTTACCGGCTGGAGATTAAAAGACAGCGGAAGCGGAAATCAGATGAATGTTCTCACAGGTTTTTCCTATTTACTCGGAAATTTGCAAATTGCCCCTAACTTCCTCTGGCAAAAACCCCTGGAAGGCCCTATACCCGGTTCTGTGCCTGCACCAGGCAGACCCAGAAATATACTGGAAGATCCATTTGTAGTAAGATCCAACAGGGAACAGGTTTCGGGTGAAATATTATTCACCTATGACCCCACCCCCGGCACATGGATGTATAACTGGGACAGCGACAAATCAGAAGATGCCGGTTTTGCTGTCAGCATGGGTTTCGTATACAGACATCTTCCAACCACAATGGATGCTGCCATAGGTATTTTACCCGACGGCCGCACCACATTTGCTTTTCCAGGAGCTCCACCGGCAAGGGATCTTTGGGAAGTTCACACTAGAGTTATTTCCAAATTTGCCAATAATTATGGCATTATTGCCAATGTTTA
>CAYXIT010000027.1:3893-10082 GCA_964465275.1 uncultured Bacteroidales bacterium
TGGTGGAGAAGCACAGGCAAACGGCAGCGATGACCGGGTAGTTAATCGATATGGTGCTGAATTGCGGATGATTTACAGGAGAGTAATACTGAATTCATTCGTAAGAATTAACGACTGGGGTCCTTACGACTATCACCGTGATTATAACCTTACTTTCCCGTTGCAACTGATGTTGGATTTCTCAACATCACTGGGAAGACCCGACTGGTTGCCTGATATGCCCAATACCCGCATTGGTCTGAGAGGAAAATACAGGGAACTCGATAAATTTTCTCCCCGATACTCCCCAACTCAAATTGTTGACGGATCGGGCCAGCTGGTTCCGGATCCCACTGCTATTGGCTTTGATAATGGTAATGAATGGGAAATAATGACCTATATACTGATCAATATTGGTAATTAAAAAATTGAAAGAAATGAAAGCAAATATATTCATCCGTTTTACGCAACACATTGCACTTGGCTTAATTTTAGTCTTTTTCCTGGGTTGCGAACGCGAAATCACAGATTTAGAATTAGCCACATTATCTAACAATCCGGAGGTATTTATCGATGGGTTCAGCGCGGGGTTAAATTATGCAGCCTTTGGCGGTTCCGTGCCCACTGCCTTTGATGTGGATAATGAGGTAACCTGGAATAACTCAAATGCATCCATGAGGTTTGAAGTACCTAACGCAAACGACCCGAGAGGATCTTTTGCCGGTGGGGTTTTTTATAATGATGCCGGACGCGATTTATCCGGCTACAATGCAATTACCTTCTGGGCAAAAGCTTCACAATCAGCTGTTATTGGTGAAATTGGTTTTGGAAACGATCTGGGCCAGAATAAATACGTGGTATCCATTCAGGGTTTGACCATAAGCACAGGATGGAAAAAATATATCATCCCTATCCCTGATCCCTCCAAACTTACAGCTGAGCGTGGAATGTTCTGGTATGCCGCCGGCAATATGGATGGAAAAGGTTTTAGTTTCTGGATTGATGAGGTGAAATACGAAAAGCTTGGAACCATTGCACATCCCAAATTTTCTATTCTCAACGGTGAGGACCAGGTAGAAACTTCGTTTATCGGTGTAGAAAAAACCATTGGCGGATTAACTTCAACATTCAATATGCCAGCCGGTGTTAACCAGGCTATTAACATAGCTCCGGCATATTTTGAATTTGAATCATCAAATCCATCTATAGCTACAGTTGATGAAAACGGTCATGTTACAGTAACAGGCGGGCCGGGAAATGCTGAAATCACAGCATATGTGGGAGAAATTGCGGCTGAAGGATCGCTTACCATTCAATCTGTAGGTGATTTTGATCCTGCTCCAGTTCCTGACCATGATCCCGAAAATGTTATTTCCATCTTCAGCGATGTATACGAAAATGTGCCCGTTGATTATTACAATGGTTACTGGGAACCTTATCAAACAACCGTTTCAGCAGATTTTGAAGTAGATGGAGACAGGATCCTGCACTATCTCGATTTTAATTTTGTGGGAATACAGTTTGCAAATCCTACTGTGAATGCTACTTCCATGACACATATACATGTGGATATCTATCTTCCCAATCCCTTAAATGCCAATGCGCAGTTTCAGATTGAACTGGTGGATTTTGGAGCAGAAGTTTCAGGAGTAGTTGCAACCAATATTACAGTTGCTCAAGCACAGCAATGGATCAGTCTGGACATTCCCCTGGCTGATTTCACCGGTTTGACCAGCAGGGCCAACCTGGCACAAATCATTTTTGTAGATGTTAATGGCAACATTCCGAGCTTTTACGCCGACAACGTTTATTTCTATAATGAAGGAGGTTCACCCCCTCCGGGTGATGAACCAACCGAACCGGCGCCTGCTCCAACCCACAATGCGGCTAATGTTCTGGCCATTTACAGTGATGCATACGATATGGTTGAAGGAACAGACTTTTTCCCTGATTGGGGTCAGGCTACAGTAGTTACTGAAATCCAGATTCAGGGAAACAATACTTTAAAATACCAGGGTCTTAACTACCAAGGCATTCAGCTGGCTTCAAGTCAGAATGTTTCAGATATGGAATTTCTGCATTTAGACTTCTGGACGGCTAATTCAGGTGAACTGAATATATTCCTGATCAGCGACGGCCCGGTGGAAACGCCTTATTCCCTGACCGTTCCTACCACTGGTTGGTCAAGTATTGACATTCCATTATCATCATTTGCTCCGGTAGATATGAATGGTATCATTCAGCTGAAATTTGATGGTAACGGAGATATTTTCCTTGACAATATTTATTTCCGGAAAAATTAAAATTGACAAGGCTTTTTATCAAACTTAAAATATGAAACATATGAAAGCAAAATATAATTTCAAAAAAGCACATATCAGTGTCATTGTTATCTTGCTACTGGCAGCCTTCGCCGGATGCGATCGTGACGATTTCCAGAAACTCCCCGAACGCAACTGGCAACTGGTATGGAGTGATGATTTTGAAGGTGATGCCGGACAATTACCCGACCCATCAAAATGGACTTTCGATATTGGTACCGGTGAAGATGGCTGGGGAAACCTGGAATTGCAGAGTTACACGAATAGTCCGGAAAACGTATCACTGGATGGCGAAGGAAACCTGGTGATTACAGCAATACAAAGCGGCAACAGTTTTACTTCGGCCCGCATTAAAACGCAGGGTCTGTTTTCGCAGCAATATGGACGTTTTGAAGCCAGGTTAAAAACCCCATACGGACCCGGTTTGTGGCCGGCATTCTGGATGCTGGGCGAAAACATCGAAACAGTTAGCTGGCCGCAGTGTGGCGAAATAGACATAATGGAACTCAGGGGTCAGGAGCCTCATATTATTCACGGTTCCATTCACGGACCAGGATATTCAGGTGGTAATCCCATCTCTAAAAGCTATACACTCATAAATGATCGGTTTGATACCGATTTCAACATTTTTGCCATTGAATGGGATGCTGACAAAATTGACTTTTTCGTGAATGATTATCTCTACCAGCGTATTGAAAACACTGATCCTCCCGGCGAATGGGTATATGATCAGCCTTTTTTCATTATTCTTAATGTAGCAGTTGGCGGCAACTACGTTGGTTTCCCTACTGCACAAACCCCATTCCCGCAAAAAATGATTGTTGATTATGTAAGAGTATACACTGAAGCAAATTAATGATGGCTTCCAACAGAAAAAACATGAAAAATTCGATTCAATTATTTGTTTCATTCATAATAATTATCGTGGTAATAAGCAGTTGTTCCGGTCCCCAAACCATGGAGGCAGAGATATTTGAAACGTCGGAAAGCGGTAATAAACTCACCCGGCTCACCGATTTCGCCGACATTGAAGATAAAGCGGAGATCATCATTTTACCTGGCGAAAAATTCCAGACAATTACAGGTATAGGCGGATCTTTTACCGAAGCTTCAGCTTACCTGCTTAATCAGTTAAGTCAGGAAAACCGCAATAAAATCCTTGAAGCGTATTTTGGTGAATCAGGTGCCCGGTATTCTTTAACCCGCACCCATATGAACTCATGCGATTTTTCGCTGGGCAATTATTCTTATGCCCCTGTTGAAGGAGATGTGGAACTGGAACATTTTTCCATTGAAGAAGATATGGATGATATCATTCCCATGATCAAAGATGCCATGGCTATTTCAAAAGATGGATTTAAAATCATATCTTCACCCTGGACAGCTCCCCCCTGGATGAAGGATAACAACGACTGGAAAGGTGGCAAACTGTTGCCGGAATATTATGATACCTGGGCATTGTTCTTTTCAAAATATGTTGATGCCTATCGAGAACAGGGTATTGATATATGGGCCTTTACAGTTGAGAATGAGCCCCTGGGCAATGACAGCAACTGGGAGAGTATGCATTTTACACCCCAGGAGCAGAACGAATTCGTTAAAAATCACCTTGGTCCACAGCTCAGGTCCGACAGTCATGATACCAAAATACTGGGTTATGATCAGAATCGTGATGCTGAACTCATTGAATGGGTGAATGCCATGTATGACGATGAGGAAGCAGCAGAATACTACGATGGAACAGCAGTACATTGGTATGGAAGCACTTTCTGGCATTTCCCGGATGCATTGCAATATGCTTATAACAAAGCTTCGGGCAAGCATTTGATACAATCTGAGGCATGTGTTGATGCTGAAGTACCCAAATGGCAGGATGATGCATGGTACTGGGCTAAAGAAGCAACAGACTGGGGATGGGACTGGGCACCGGAAGACAGAAAACATCTCCACCCCAAATATGTACCGGTGTTCAGGTATGCCCGCGACATTATAGGATGCTTTAACAACCAGGTAGATGGTTGGGTAGACTGGAATATGGTGCTTAACAGGCAGGGCGGACCTAACTGGGCGCAGAACTGGTGTGTTGCTCCTGTGATTGTTGACCCTGAAGCCGATGAAGTATATTTCACACCTATATACTATACAATGGCCCATTTCAGCCGGTTTATCAGGCCGGGTGCTGTCAGGATCGGGTTTGAGAATACAGATGAAGATCTTATGGTTACTGCCGTACAAAATCCTGATGGAAGCATAGCTGTTGTAATTTTCAACCCCACTGAGGAAGCTAAAGGAATAAACCTTTCGTTGCAGGAGGAATCTTTATATTTTGCCATCAGCGAAAAAGCTATTCAAACCTTTGTTATTAACAGTGACAAAGCAACCAAGACTACTACCTGAATTCTTAATTTAAACCATTAAATTATGACATCGTATACTACACCTTTAAAAGACAGGGTGCCCCTCGGACAAAAAGCAGCCTTTGGGGCAGGGCATCTGGTAAACAATTTATTACCCGGATCCCTGGGGGTCTTTATGTTCTTTTTACTTACTGCATTTGGGATGGATCCTTTTCTTGCCGGCTTACTTGGCGGATTACCCAGGTTTTTTGATGCTGTCACTGACCCTATAATGGGTTATATCTCTGACAATACCAAATCCAGGTTTGGACGAAGAAAACCATACATTTTTGCAGGTGCAATTCTGAGCGGAGTTTTATTTGCTGTATTATGGCAACTCAATCCTGAAAATTCGCAGACTTACAACTTCTGGTATTTCCTGATCCTCTCCATGGTTTACCTGCTTGGCAACACCATGTTTTCCACTCCACTTATCGGACTGGGCTATGAAATGACATTCGATTACAATGAGCGCACACGTCTAATGGGGTTTTCACAAACCCTGGGACAAGTCGCCTGGATGATCGTTCCATGGTTTTGGGTGCTTATTGCCAATCCTGAGTTATTTGATACCCAGGCTATAGGAGTGCGCCGGCTTTCGATCATTGTTGGCGGAATATGCATGATACTGGGTATAATGCCGGCATTGTTTTGCAAAGAAGTTGACCAGGCAAACCTTACCAACAGAGATGACCTGACAATGAAAAACATTGCCAAAAATCTCAAAAGCCTGCTTAGTAATATGGTGCAGATCTTTAAAAACAAGTCTTTCGTAAGGCTTTGCGGCGCCACGTTTTTAGTGTTCAATGGCTTTCAGATGGTAGCTTCATTCAGTTATTTTATTATTGTTTTCTACATGTTCAAAGGAGACTATGGCGTAGCAGGTACATGGCCGGCGTGGTTTTCTACTGTTAGTGCTTTATTTACAGCTTTTTTGATTATCCCAATTATCACCATGATGGCCAATAAATGGGGAAAAAAGAATGCCTTTATCGTAGCCACTTTAATCTCTATAATAGGATATGGTTTGAAATGGTGGGGCTTTAATCCTGAAAACCCCTGGTTGATGTTCATGCCGCTTCCCTTGATGGTATTCGGTATTGGTGGCCTTTTCACTCTGATGATGAGTATGACTGCAGATGTATGCGATCTCGATGAGCTGAAAAATGGTATGCCCCGCAAAGAAGGAAGCTTCGGAGCGATCTATTGGTGGATGGTGAAACTCGGACAAGGGCTGGCACTGGTTTTGGGCGGGCTGGTTCTCAAATTGGTCGGCTTTGATCAAAATGCCGCTATGCAAACTACTGAGACTCTTACGAATTTAAGACTTGCCGATATCATTATACCTGCCTTTACCGCTGGACTGGCAATTTTTGTGATGTGGAACTACGATCTCACCGAAGAAAAAGCAAAAGAAATTAAAAATGAACTGGTTAGAAGACGCGGCGAACTCTAACCAGTGTAAAAATATAAATAAAACAATAACCCTTAAA
>CAYXIT010000027.1:10092-23717 GCA_964465275.1 uncultured Bacteroidales bacterium
ATTTCATACTCTCTGCCCACCTATCCAAAATTATTCGTGCCATGTTTCCAACTTTCCTGCCCTCACTTTCCGCTTCCTCCATGAGCTTGTTGTATGTGTATGGGCTGATGTTGAGATTTAATCTCTCTGTATACTGTTCACTGAAGTTCATATAAAACCCCCTGTTTCGATTTAGGATTCCGGTTTCCTAAAAGGTATTTATATTTTTTTGTAAAAAAAATCACAATTTTTGAAAAAAGTTTTTACATAGACCCCACACGGTATGTTATAGTGGTTTCCGAAGTTATCAATAGGGTCAGCATGGCAGTGGAGTCGTGGACTCTTATAGCTTCGAAAACAATAACCCTTAAACAAATAAGAAATGTCTTTCAGACCCGATCATTTTTTAACCTATAAAAGAACCGGCAAATCAGCTGGGCTTCAGTTTCTGGAAGGAAAATCTGATGAAGATATCAGGAACCTTTTCCTTGAAATATTATATGGCGGAATACATGGATTCTGCTTCAGTCTTTACGAAGACGGCCAGAAACCCGGCGATATCATTGGCGAGGAGCAAATCAGAAGAAGGATGGAGATTTTAAAGCCTCATACCCAATGGATACGTTCATTTTCTTGCATCGAAGGCAATGAACTGATTCCCCGGATCGCCAAAGAATATGGGCTCAATACACTGGTAGGTGCATGGCTTGGAACAGATGAGGAGAAAAACCAGCAGGAAATCGATAGTCTTATCAGCCTGGCAAAGGAAGGACTGGTAGATATTGCTGCGGTAGGAAATGAAGTACTTTACCGCAATGATCTTTCAAAAGAAGAACTCCTGTATTTCATCCAGCATGTGAAAAATGAGATCCCCGGTATACCTGTTGGATATGTGGATGCATACTACGAATTTGTGCAGCACTCTGATGTTACGGAATTATGCGATGTTATTTTAAGCAATTGCTACCCCTTCTGGGAAGGGACTGATTTTAAATATTCTCTGCAACACATGCAAAACATGTATCATACCGCAAAGATGGCTGGCAAAGGAAAACCCGTTATTATAACTGAAACCGGCTGGCCAAGCAAAGGTGAAACACTTGGTGGAGCTAAACCTTCCGTTGAAAATGCCATCAAATATTTCATCAATACCCAGTTGTGGGCCATGGATGAAAATATTGGAGTATTCTACTTCTCATCATTCGATGAATCGTGGAAGGTAGGTGCAGAAGGAGAAGTAGGTGCATATTGGGGTATATGGGATAAAAATGAGAAACTAAAATTTGGCAATGAATACGTTTAATGCTTTACAAATTACGCCAGGAAGGGCAGTTTGTTATTCCGGTTTCAGGCAGGGGCAGAATCCCGGTGGGATTTATCCATCCTACCAGGAGATAACACAGGACCTCATGCTTCTGCAGGGACACTGGGATTATCTCAGGCTTTTTGATTGCGACCGGCACGCCGAAACCGTTCTGGAGGTGATAAGCAAAGAAAAACTAAATTTTAAGCTAATGCTCAGTGCATATATCACGGCCGAAATGAACAATTTCAATTGCCCGTGGAATGGTGGAGTATATTCGGAAGAACGACTGGAGATAAACCGTGTGCACAACCAAAACAGCATAAACCGGCTCATTGAACTGGCCAATCAGTATGCGGATATCATCTTCTCTCTCTCAGTAGGGAATGAAGCCTGTGTAGAATGGACCGACCATTATGTACCCGAAAAACGAGTGCAGGAATATGTGCAACAAGTAAAAAGCAAAACAAAACAACCGGTAACCTTTTGCGAGAACTATGTTCCCTGGCTTGTTAAACTTGAAAAACTGGCACAGGAAGTGGATTTTATTTCCATTCACACCTACCCTGTTTGGGAATACAAGCATATCAATGAGGCGCTTGACTACACAAAAGAGAACTACTACTCAGTAGCCAATAAATACCCCGGTAAACCGGTAATTATAACCGAGGCCGGCTGGGCAACCGACTCCAATGGAAGAGGCATAAATCCTGAGAATGTTAATGAGAAATATCAGAAAATATATTTCGAAAATCTCATGGAATGGGCAGAAAAAGAAAATATCATAACATTCTTTTTTGAAGCTTTCGATGAAACATGGAAAGGATCACCGGAACCGCTGGAACCTGAAAAGCACTGGGGGTTGTTTAAAATTGACCGTACGCCCAAAATGGCTATTCGGCATTTATTCCAGGAATAAAATTATTTCATTACGCTCATTCATTAAAATAAATTCTACTAATTATACATTAAAAATCAAACTATTATGAAAAAAATTACAACAATTTTATTGATGCTTATAACGTCAATAAGCTTTTCCCAGAACGCCCCCATCGACTTTGAAGCCGGTGGCTTTGGAGCCGACTGGACATGGACTGTATTCGAAAATGAAGCAAATCCACCCTTGGAAATTATTGCCAATCCGGATCAGAGTGGCGCCAACACTTCAGCCACAGTGGCCAAATTTACTGCACTGCAGGCAGGCAATCCCTGGGCTGGTGTGGAATCAGCTCATGGAGCTACCGATCTGGCACCATTCGTACTGGATGAAACCAATTCGACTATCAAGATCATGGTTTGGAAAACCGTGATCAGCGATGTAGGGATAAAATTAGTTGCCAATAGCGGCTGGGCTCAACCAGAAATAAAAGTCTCTAATACCGTGATTAATCAATGGGAAGAGCTTACTTTTGATTTTTCCGAAATGCCAAATCCTCCTGAAGCAGAAGGTCAATATGATCAGATTGTAGTATTTCCTGATTTTGATCTGGAAGGCAGGGACCAGGACAATATTGTATATTTTGACAATATAACTTTCAATGCTGCTGGTACTGAACCTTCAGACGACCCTACCGTTGCTGCACCCACGCCTCCGGCACTTAATCCTGATGATGTTGTTTCTGTATTCAGTGGTGCTTTTACTGATGTTGATGGTACTAATTTCAATCCTGGCTGGGGTCAGTCAACCCAGGTAAGTTTCGTTGATATTGAAGGGAATGAAACGATGAAGTATGCTGATTTCAACTATCAGGGAATAGAGTTTGCCAGTGCACTGAACGTTACTCAAATGGAAACATTGCACGTGGATATGTGGACTGCTGATGCTACCTCGGTAAACATTTTCCTGATCAGCCCCGGACCGGTTGAAACAGCCTATGCACTGCCCATTACCCCCAATCAGTGGGTTAGTTATGATATACCGTTAACCGCATTTGCAGGTGTTGATCTTTCAGATGTTATCCAGTTCAAGTTTGATGGTGGTGATGGTTCTCCAACATTATACCTTGACAATCTTTATTTTTATAAAGAAGGAGAAGTTACAGAAGGTCCCAGAAATCCCATCGATTTTGAACCGGAGGGGTTTGGAGCAGACTGGACGTGGAACGTTTTTGAAAACGAAACAAATCCTCCACTGGAGATTATTACCAATCCGGATCAGACAGGTGCCAATACTTCAGCCACAGTAGCTAAATTTACAGCTTTACAAGCAGGAAACCCCTGGGCAGGTGTTGAATCAGCTCATGGCGATACCGATTTGGGAACATTCCTGCTGGATGAAACCAATTCAATTATAAAAATCATGGTTTGGAAACCGGTGATCAGTGATGTAGGTATAAAACTGGCTACAGCTACAGGATGGGCACAACCCGAAATAAAAGTGGCCAATACCTTAGTTAACGCATGGGAAGAAATCACATTTGACTTTTCTGATGTTATAAATAATCCTGATGGTGAATTGTATGACCAGATCATCATATTCCCTGATTATGATCTGGAAGGCAGAGAACAGGATAATATTGTGTATTTCGACAATATTACCTTCAATGCTGCTGGTGAAGAAGGAACCGATGCATCATTGAGCGATCTGCAAGTTGACGGTACAACAGTAGCCGGCTTCTCTCCTTCTGTCCTTAACTACTCCGTAGTATTACCTGAAGGTACTACTGATGTACCGACAGTAACTGCAACCACCAATGACCCTGAAGCAAGTGCAGTAATTACACCTGCCGATGCAATCCCCGGAACTACAAGTATTCTGGTTACTTCTGCAAATACAGAAGTTGAACGCACATACACCGTGGCATTCAGCATTGAATCAGGTACAGTGGAAGGGCCCAGAAACCCTATCGATTTTGAACCTGAAGGCTTTGGAGCCGATTGGACATGGACCGTTTTTGAAAACGAAACCAATCCACCGTTGGAAATTATTGCCAATCCTGATCAAACAGGTGCCAATACTTCAGCCACAGTAGCTAAGTTTACAGCGTTACAGGCAGGAAACCCCTGGGCAGGTGTTGAATCAGCTCATGGCGATACCGATTTAGGACCATTTGTGCTGGATGAAACCAATTCAACTATCAAAATCATGGTTTGGAAACCGGTAATAAGTGACGTAGGAATCAAATTAGTTGCAGCATCCGGCTGGGCTCAACCAGAAATAAAGGTTGCTAATACCGTTATTAATCAATGGGAAGAGCTCACTTTTGACTTTTCCGGAATGCAAAATCCTCCTGAAGCTGAAGGTCTGTATGATCAGATTGTAGTATTTCCTGATTTTGATCTGGAAGGCAGAGAACAGGATAATATTGTGTACTTCGACAATATTACTTTCAATTCTGCTGGTGAGGAAGGAACCGATGCATCACTGAGCGATTTGCAGGTTGATGGCACAACAGTAGCCGGTTTCTCTCCTTCTGTGCTTGACTATACGGTAGTACTTCCTGAAGGGACTACTGATGTTCCGGTTGTAACAGCAACAACCAACGACCCCGAGGCAAGTGCGGTAATTACACCCGCAGATGCAATCCCCGGAACCACAAGCATTCTGGTTACTTCAGCCAATACAGAGGTTGAACGCACATATACAGTATCATTCACCGTAGGAACAGTACCTACCGAACCAGAAGTTGCTGCCCCAACGCCCCCTGCACGCGAACCCGAAGATGTAGTTTCCGTTTTCAGTGCAGCATATGCCAATGTTGCTGATACTGATTTCAATCCTGACTGGGGACAATCAACCGCAGTTAGTGTGGTTGAAATAGAAGGCAATGAAACCCTGAAGTATGCTAACTTCAACTACCAGGGAACTCAATTTGCCAGTGCCCTGAATGTTACCGAAATGGAAACACTGCACCTTGATATGTGGACTGCCGATGCTACTTCGGTAAATATATCTCTTATCAGCACCGGCCCGGTTGAAACGGCCTATGCACTGCCCATTACATCCAATGAATGGGTTAGTTATGAAATTGCTTTGACGGAATTTGACGGTGTTGATCTGTCAGATGTTATCCAGTTCAAGTTTGATGGTGGTGATGGTTCTCCAACTATTTATCTTGATAATTTGTATTTCTATAAAACTCCCACATCGGTTTCTGACATAAATTCGGATCAACTCACAGTATACCCCAACCCGGTTAGATCAGGAGAGATGGTTAGGCTTAGTAATCAAGTGAAGCAGGTTGATGTTTTCGACATTGCCGGAAAATTGATTCAATCAATCGCGAACACGTCATCTGTTGAGACATACGGAATGAACCGTGGAGTATATTTTATGAGAATACAATCACAAAATGGTGAAATTCAAATAAATAAACTCGTAGTCAAATAAATTTGGTGATTATCCCAAAAAGCCGTCAATTTCATTGACGGCTTTTTCCTCTTTTTTGTATCGCATTTAAATTTGTTTTATTACATTTATTTAAATTTCAAAAAAATGTCTTCAGAAATAATCATAATCATCATTGGTGCTATCCTCATACTGATTGCGATTGCTGATAGCATAAAAATCAGAGGCGCTTCCCTGGATTTAATGGATGTTAAATTAAAAATCCCGATAGCCGTATTGGGTATTCTATTAATTTTTTACGGCGCTTACGCCTACGTGGGAACAAACTTACCCGGTCAAATTGAAAACCCGGCATTAGGAAACAAAATGCAAATAGAATATCCGGTAAAAAGTGTTCAAATTATATCACCTGTAGAAAATGACTCTGTAAAATGCAGGATACTAACATACGGCGTTTATCCTGAATCACATGAGAAAGATATTTGGGTACTGGTAAAACCCAGCGACAACTTTTATTATCCACAATCTGACCATACCAATACTTCGTATAAAAGAAACGGTGAATGGCAGGTTATCACCCGCTTTGGAGGTGATAAGGGCGAGAAATATGATATTATTGTATATGAAGCTGATCCGGCTGCCTCTCAGTTTTTTACCAATACCATTCAACAATGGAAAGATATGCTGTCATATCCCGGTCTTGAATCAGATGAAATTCCGGAAGGAGCAAACGAAGTTGACAGGATAAGCGTTTATTTGCAAGAAAATTGCAGGGGGGTGTATTAATAATTGATAGGTTAGTTTATTGTTTCAATTCAGTCAGAAATGAATATGAGATAAATCCGGATACACCTCGAAAACTGACGGTTTTTTTATTATATTGCAAAAAATTAATTACACGCAATAGAAAAATTCCTTGAAACCATTTTCAACAAATCTCCTTGTATTTTTTTTCGGTGTATTTGCACTCATGGGGCAAAATTTTTCCGAAAAAGGAGTTCCTTTGCTTCAAAACTACTTGCCAGCTGAATACCAAAACAAGGGAAAAGTATGGAATATGGATTCAGCTCCCAACGGAATTGTCTATTTTGCCGCTGATGGCGGTCTTATTGAGTATGACGGAAAGACCTGGAATAGTTTCAGAGGGAGCAATGGTTTTACCCGCTCTGTAATTGTTGTAAACGATTCATTGATCTATACCGGTTCTGATCTGGATTTTGGCATATGGAAAAGAAACAATTACCGGGCCTTTGAATACATTTCTTTGTATCCTTTCAGGGAAGATGCCTTCGATATAAGCGAAGAGTTCTGGCAGATCCATCAGTTGCAGGATGCTATCCTTTTTGTTTCATCCCGCAATATATATGTTTACAGAAATGAGCAATTGGTAAAGATTGCTGCACCTTCTTCTTTTTCAGGCAGTTTTAAGGTAAATGACCTGGTTTATTTTGCCGATGAAAGTCAGGGATTGTTTGTTTTTGAAGATTTTTCACTTAAAAAGGTAACCGATTTCCCGGGGCAGTTCAATGCGAGAATAACCGGGATATATGAAGATGAAAAGGGTTGGATAGTAGTTACCCGCGATCTGGGTCTTTATCTTTTTACTGATGGAGTACTATCCCCATTGAACAGTGAGTTGTCGGAAGAATTAAAGGCAGCCAAGGTTTTCAGTTTTGAACAGATTGATGAGAAACATTATGCATTTGGCACAGTGCTGAAAGGTTTGTATATAACAGATTCTGAAGGAAATATCATTCATTATTTAAACCGGCAGAAAGGATTACCCAGCAATACCATATTGTCGCTGCACTATAGTCCGGCAGGGAAATTGTGGCTGGGGATGGATTATGGAATTTCTGTTTTAGATCTGAAAAACAATTTCACCACCTTCTATGACTACAGGGGAGATTTTGGAACGGGACATACTGCTATATTAAAAGAGAATATCTTTTACCTGGGAACCAACCAGGGATTGTACCGCTCCGGATGGGATGAATTAAACAATAACCGTGAGATATTCCGGTTTCAGCTAATTCCAGGTACAGAAGGCCAGGTATGGACCCTGGAAAACATCGACAACACCCTTCTGATGGGACACGACAGAGGCCTGTTTATGGTACTGGGAAATTCCATTGAAAAACTGAGCAACCAGGATGGGGTGTGGACCATTGTTCCATATAAAGATTATTTACTCACAGGTAATTATAATGGTATATACATTTTTCAAAAAACCGGAAGTAGATGGACTTTCCTGGATAAAATGGATTTAATCCTGGGTTCATGCAATCAACTTGTCATAGAGAAAGAAAATATATTATGGGTTAATATCCCGAATTTTGGCGTTATCAGGGCTGTTCTTGATAAGGATCTTAACCCGGTTGAAAGGCTGATTTTCCCAATAGATATTTTTGAGGGAAAAAATGCATTTATCCTGAAAAATGAACAGGGAATACATGTTTTCACCGATCGTTATCAGTATACATACAATGATAGTGAAAATGAATTTATCACGGCCAAAGAATCTAAAGTATTTCCTGAAGTTGAAGGCCAGCTGGCCGGTGTTTATCTTCCCACTTTATTAAATTCTGATTATGAATTTTTTCCAGTATATAATGGTTTCGCTTTAAAATTCCTTTCCACCGATCCGGAAACCAGATCAGCAGAACTTTCTTTAACACTTCGCAGAATAGTAGCTTTCAACAATCATGAAAGGGTATTGCTTTATCCGGGACAAAAATTACCTAACCAGCTTAATAATTTACGAATTGAATGCATTATTCCCAATCAAAATGATGCACTGTATCAATACAAATTAAACGAAAAGGGAAAATGGAGCGAATGGGGGAAGAATAATATCTTTGAATTTCTGAATCTGGAACATGGCGAATACAACCTGTTTGTAAGAGCACTTATAGATGATGTAATCATTGAGAAACCGGCAGTAATCTTTCGGATTGCAGCACCATGGTATTACAGATGGTATGCCTATGTAATGTATTTCCTGGTATTGGCCCTGCTCATTTTCATTATTTACAGCTGGCAGAAAATATCTCTGAAAAAGCAGAAGAAACAGATGTTGCTCAGAGAGCAAAATTCGTTAAGACAACAAACAGAAAAACACAAACAGAACATATCACAACTTGAGCAGAAACGTTTACAGGCAGAGTATAACCAACTGAAACAACAACTTAAAAGCAAAACAATTGAATTGGCCAAAAAAGCCAGGGATAACGAAGAAAAAAACCGCCTGCTGCTTGCCTTAAAAGAAAAATGTGAGAAAGCCCAGCAAAATCCTGCATTATTTGATATCAAGTGGGGGGAAATGCAGCGAATACTCGACTCTTATCTTAAAATTGAAGACAAGACATTCGAGATCCAGATGGATGAGTTACACCAGGAGTTTTTCCGAAAATTAAAAGAACAATTCCCTGACCTGTCAAACAACGATCTACGGTTATGTGCTTATTTGAAGATCGGGTTAAACTCCAAAGAAATTGCAGAAATTTTAAATATTCAACCTTCCAGTTTTTATATCAGCCGTTCGCGCCTCCGAAAAAAGCTCAATCTAAAACCAGAAGAAGATCTGTATAGTTTTTTGAATGAGGTGTAAATTAAATTCCTTCTGAAAGTTTAGCGACGGGATTACTGAAATTGGCTCCGCCTCGTTGTAATTCAATAGTGACGGGGCGGCTCTAAGCCACTCCGCCACTAAAATTCATATCATTTTCAATTATTTACAATATTGTCCTATTTTTGAAGATTAAAAAGCCGATATATTTTTAATTCTTTAATCATCATATTTAAATCGAATTTATTTAAAGCTTAACAAAAGAGAAACCATCTCGCACTTGCTCTTAAATTCTTCCTGTAACAATTATATGAAACGTTATGCAATCAAAATTTTTATACTTAGCCATTATTCCGTTACTTCTTGCACTAAGCATTGCATGTTCTTCTCAGCAAAAAAAAGATGCTGACAAACCATTACCCCGCATTGCCATTGCAGGTATTGCCATTGAATCCAGTACATTTTCTCCGGCGGTTACTCATGAGGATGCATTTTTGGCCCGCTATGGGGATGATGTTTTTACCTACTATCCTTTCCTGGATGCTGATTCTGCTATGCGTCAACAGGCCAACTGGCTCCCCACCATGCGCGGGCATGCCATGCCGGGCGGTATTGTTACCCGTGAAGCCTATGAATCCCTGGTTCAGCAAACACTGGAAAGGCTTGAGCAGGTTTTGCCCCTGGATGGTATCTTTCTGGATATCCACGGAGCCATGAGTGTTGTGGGGGTTGATGATCCGGAAGGAGACTTTATTGTGCGAATCCGCAAGCTGGTGGGCACCGATGTAATGATCTCCACGTGCATGGACCTTCACGGGAGTGTAAGCTGGCGCCTGGCACAAAACACAGATTTGATTACCTGTTTTCGCATGGCACCCCACGAAGATGCACTCATATCGAAACAAAGGGCAGTGGAAAATCTTCTTCAACGTTTGGAAAGCGGTAAAGAAAAACCACCTTACAAAGCCTGGGTACCTGTACCCATCCTCCTGCCCGGCGAAAAGACCAGCACCCGCGTAGAACCGGGCAAAAGCCTGTATGCCATGATAGAGCCCATTGTTGAATGGGAAGGAGTTACCGATGCATCCATATGGATGTCCTACCCCTGGGCCGATGAGCCACGCAACCACGGGGTGGTAATGGTGTATGGCGATCATAAAGAGAATGTGGGCCTTGCAGCCGAAAAGCTGGCACAGCGATTCTGGGATGTGCGGCACGATTTTGAGTTTGTGGCACCCACGGCCTATCTTGATGAGTGTTTAGAGCAGGCTCTGACAGCAACTGACCGCCCTTTCATCATAAGCGATATGGGCGATAATCCCACTGCCGGTGGCGCCGGCGATGTAACGTGGACTCTGCAGCAATTGCTGGCTCGTGAGGAATTTAAAACGGTAAGTGGCCCCGGTCTGATCTATGCATCCCTGCCCGATGAAGCATTTGTAGCCGAAGCTGTAAGACTTGGGGTTGGAAACACCATCAGTGCCTATGCCGGTGCCCGGGTTGATGATCGCTACGCCCCGCCAGTGAAGATAGCCGGCACCATACAGGCCATTGAACATGGCGACCGCCGCGCTGAAACCGAAGTGGTAGTTCAAACGGGTAGTATTAAGGTAATTGTTACCAAAAAACGCAAACCGTATCACTATGAAAATGATTTCATAAATCTGGGATTGAATCCCCGCGAAACAGATATCCTGATAGTGAAGATCGGTTACCTGGTGCCCGAGCTCTACGATATGCGCGGCGGCTGGATCATGGCCCTCACACCCGGCGGTGTGGATCAGGACCTGCAACGGTTGGAATACAAACGCATCATGCGCCCCATGTTTCCGCTGGATAAGAATATGGAAACGCCTGATCTGAAGGCGCAGTTTGTGCCACTTTCGGATGAGATTGGGAATTAAAAAATCATATTAGTAATCCGAAGAGTTTTTCAGATCGGGCAAATTTAATTCCATTTTCTTTTCACTCTGTCAATGGATCTAACAGACGAATTTATATACTGACTATTTCCGGACCTTCTGTTCCTGCAAAGCAAGCTTTACCCTACCATACCCCAGATTCATCCACGCAATGATAACACCGGCTGTTAAAAACATTATGAGGCTGTAAATGGCAGGCGAAATGGCCATTACATCATTGTGCAGAAGTGTACTGGCAATCAATATTCCCAGGGTACCGTTCTGGATGCCTGATTCTACCGATATAGTAACACTCTGCGCCAGATTTAATTTAAAAATCCTTGCTGTAAGATAACCAATGGAAAGCATAACGACGTTTAATGCAAGAGCCACAGGTCCCACATCGCGGAAGGAACTCACAAAAATATCGCGGTTGGTATTGATAGCGGCAAATATGATCAGGAAAAGTAAAATTCCTGAAACAATTTTAACCGGTTTATCCATCTTATCAGCAAATTTTCTGGCTTTTGCCCTGATAAACATTCCAATTGCCACCGGAATAAGGGTAATGAGCGTAAGACGTATTATGGTATCGAATACCGGTAAAGGAATGAACTCCCCCTGCTGCAGGAAATGAGACAATGAAAAATTAATGATCAGTGGAATGGTGATCACTGCAATCAGGCTTGAAATGGCAGTCAAGCTGATTGAAAGCGCCGTATCGCCTTTCGAAATATGACTGATGAGGTTTGATGTGGGTCCACCGGGGCAGGCTGCAAGCACCATAATTCCTACTGCGAGATACAAATTTTCAAGTCCGGAAATCAAAACAAGAATAAAACCTACCAGTGGAAGAATAATAATCTGGTTTACAAACCCTAAAGCCGCAGCCCGGGGATAGTATACCACACGCTTAAAATCAATGGGTGCAAGTGAAAGGCCCATACCCAGCATAATTATACCAAGGGCAAGAGGCAGCATCAGATCAGTAAGATAATTGGTTTCCATAGCTTTTGAGTCAGGATTTAAAAAAAATGCCTTAATAAAATTATCAGATCTGTAAAATTAAACATTTAAAACACCTGATCAAACCTTTGATGAAAAAACAGGATGCGTCTGCCCTAAACATAGTAATTAGTTTAATGAAATTTATTTACTGAAACTTATATATTTCCAGTCATAATATTTATTGAATATTTACAATAAAGAAGTAAATAATTGAAAATAAAAGCAATTTATCCATTAATAGTATTACCTTTGCCACCGAATTAAACAAATTTTTATTTTTTATTACATTATTATGAATAACGGAACAGTAAAATTTTTCAATGAAACCAAAGGATATGGTTTTATTAAAGAGAATGACTCAGACAATGAATACTTCGTACACGCTACAGGCCTGGTTGACGAGATCAGAGAAAATGACGAAGTAACCTTCGAACTTCAGGAAGGCAAAAAAGGATTAAATGCAGTGAACGTAAAACTAGCTTAGTTTTAAAATAAATTCATCACATTTAAGAATTGGAAAGGCTGTCAAAAAAAATTTGACAGCCTTTTTTTATAACAACATGAAGATTATTAAATAATTTAGTGCCTGGCGATCTGTATTGTTTGGATGGAGAAGTCAGGATTTTTAAAGGGCCATTCCTTACGTATCCAGTTCTTAACAGTTTCATGAAATACATCATTGGCCACAGGGTCATTGGTTCTTAACCACATTGTAATAAGCGCATCATATTCAGTATTTTTTGAAGGGCGAATATAAATGCTGCCAATCATGTTTCCCTCTCCGTTTTTCAGCACCGGATAAACAAATGAGTCTTTGATTTGTGGTAGCCTGTCATAATCAGCATGACCAATCAGATCATCTCCCATCGGAATATCAATACGATGCCAGGCACCCATATGCGGTACTCTTTCTGGAAGATAATCATAAGCGTTCATTTTATAATGCTCATCTATTCTTTGATTGGTTTGGGAAATAGAACGAAAGTGAAAATATTCGGATTCAAATGCCACCGGCGGTTCAAAGTCAGAAGGAACGAATGACTTATCCTGAGCTGCAAGAAATCCGTGAAACGGAAGAACCAATACAATTAAAACTAAAAACACAATTTTTTTCATAATATTATACTTTTGATTAATGATGGAGTATGTAAATTTTTATTGCTATTCAATTTATCAACAGATTAAAAGTACATCTCAACGGGTTCATTTTGATAGGATAATTCAAGCAAAAAACAGGAGATTTCTGACAATGAAAAGATGAATTTGTCTTCTGAATGGGGCTAAAGCCCACTGTTTATTCAGGCCTTTGAAATCCGTCAGTTAAAACTGACGGCAATGGATAGCAGCAATACATGGTATCCATTGCCGTTGGCTTTAGCCAACGGATAAGATCTTGCCGCAAACCAATAGGTTTTAGCCTCATTAATTTATATTGATAGATTGCAGATAACTATTTCGGATAATTATCAGATTCAAATATTAAGAAGTTTTCCGAAATTTTCTGTAGGTTTGTTGCTTAAAGAAAATTTTCACCCTTAAAATAAAGAACAACATGAAGAAAATGATTTATCTGCTTTT
>CAYXIT010000027.1:23727-25389 GCA_964465275.1 uncultured Bacteroidales bacterium
AAAAACGATAATAATATAATTTCATTTTTAAAATAAATATGTATAATATATAAAATATGAATATGATGAATATAGCTGTAATATTTATAGCATCGTGCGATACTTCTATGAAACACCCTGCAGCAATAAGTCCTGTGGACGAAGCAACTGTTGAAAACGTAATAGAAAATTTACTTGAAGAATATGGTTCAGAGCACGCTTTCCGTATTGAACGCGGAGTAACCCGTGCCGCTGAATTATGGCGCGATACAGATGGCAGTGATGCCGATTTTAAAGACTTCTGCATGGAAAACTTTATTGCCGATGAAGATGAGCTGAATCTGGTTTTTGACCGCCTGGCCAACAATTTCGAATACCTTTACGGTTACATGGGCCGCATAGGTGTGGAACTGAACCGTCAGATCCAGGAAGACCGCGGCCCAATACATCCCATCGATCAGAAGTTTGGAGCTTACAGTGCTGCAGCACACATTCAGGAAGACTTCTTTAATAACAAGATCGCCTTTATTATTATTTTAAATTTCCCCAACTACAGCCTGGATGAGAAAAATGAACTGGGTGGCGACTGGGACGATCGTCAATGGGGATTTGCCCGCCTGGGCGACTATTACAGTGCAAGGATACCGCCTTCCATCATCCAGGAAAATGCCAGGACTTACAGTGAAGGCCGCTTGTATATTTCTGAATACAATATTTTTGCAGGCAAACTAATAAACGACGAAGGAGAGCAGCTTTTTCCCGAAAACATGCGTTTGCTGGCCCACTGGAATATACGCGATGAAATAAAATCCAATTACGATCAGGAAAATGGACTTGAGAAGCAAGAAATGCTTTACAATGTAATGCTCAGGATCATTAATCAGGATATTCCGAGGGAAGTGATCAATAATCCTGATTACCAATGGAATCCGCTTAACAATGAACTTTATGAGAATGGTGAGAAAGTTGATTTTGACCCGGAGGACACCCGCCGCTATGAGATTCTTCTCAGCAACTTCCACGCTATGCAGAAGGTAGATCCCTTTTACTCAAACCTTGACACTTATATCAAGCGTCGTTTTGAGAGCAGCATGGAAATTCCATATGAGGAAGTTTCATCTTTATTTAAGGAATATGCATCATCTCCGCTGCTGAAAGAAACTGCTGAACTAATCAGACAGCGTCTCGGAAGGGATTTACGCCCCTTCGATCTCTGGTACAATGGCTTTGTGGGCCGCGCGGGTATTTCAGAAGCCGAGCTTGACCGCATCACCAAAGACTACTACCCTGATGCGGATGCCATGAATGAAGACCTGCCCCGACAGCTCCGTGAACTGGGCTTCGATACCCAGATGGCTGATTTTATTGCTTCGAAAGTTGATGTGGATGCAGCCCGTGGCTCAGGACATGCAATGCGCGCTTCTATGCGCGAGATGCCTTCACACCTGCGCACCCGAATCGGTGCCGATGGTATGGATTATAAAGGCTATAACATTGCCGTGCATGAGTTTGGTCACAATGTGGAACAAACCATCAGTGTGCATATGGTTGACAATTACTTCATAAATGGAATTCCTAATACTGCATTTACCGAAGCTCTGGCATTCATGTTCCAGAAGCGCGACCTGGCGATGCTGGGCCTGTCGGGGGAATCCACTGAGAAAGAGGCCATGATGGCCCTCG
>CAYXIT010000027.1:25399-32783 GCA_964465275.1 uncultured Bacteroidales bacterium
TTCCAGAAGCGTGATCTTGAGCTGCTGGGCATAGAACAAACCGATCCTATGATGGAACACCTGGAAGTACTGGACATATTCTGGGATAATTTTGAGATGATGGGGGTTTCTCTCATCGACATGGAAGTGTGGAAATGGCTGTATGACAATCCTGATGCCGATGCTTCGCAATTGAAAGAGGCCGTAGTGCGCATTGCTAAAGAAGTATGGAATGAATATTATGCTGATGTTTTTGGTGAAGAAGATGTTCCGCTGCTGGCCATTTATTCACACATGATACAATCGCCGCTTTACCTTATGAATTATCCTTACGGTCGTTTGATCATGTTCCAACTGGAAGATTACATTGCGGATAAAAACTTTGCCGAAGAAGTGATCCGGATTTTCTCCATCGGACAACTCACACCCCGGCACTGGATGGAAGAAGCGGTTGGCGAGCAGATAAGTAACGAACCGATCTTTGCTGCTGTGGAGGAAGCGCTTCAGGCAGTGAAATAGTTTTTTTAAAATCTGACCAAAGCCCCTTCAATATTTTGGAAGGGCTTTGGTTTTTTCATTATGAATCAGAATACAAGCTTAAAATTAATTTATCAGGATTCTGATTCTTTTATTTTGAAAGTACATGCAGCACAATCCTCAAATTCTTCTGGAGATCACAACTACAAAAATGCCCTTCGGGAAATTCAAAGGAACCTTGCTATATCAGTTGCCGGTTTCTTACCTGGAATGGTTTCAGCGTCAGGGATTTCCTAAAGGAAAACTGGGTGATCAGCTACAAACCATTTATGAGATTAAGATTAACGGGCTGGAGGAATTATTAAAACCATTACTTGAAAGAAAATAAAAGTTATTGGAAATGAACCCTGCCACCATCAGCGAAATCAAAAAATCCCTTTCCAATTTAAGCAAAGATGAGATTGCTGAACTGTGTATGCGACTGGCAAAATACCGCAAGGAAAACAAGGAACTGCTCACTTATCTTATTTACGAAGCTGATGATCAGTCATTGTTCATTAAACATGTGAAAGAGGAAATTGACGAGCAGTTCAGCCAGATGAATCAAAGCAGTTTTTACCTGGCCAAAAAGACCATCAGAAAAGTTTTGCGAAGCACCGTTAAATACATTAAATTTTCCGGATCAAAACAAACAGAGGTGGAACTGCTCCTTTATTTCTGCAGGAAGTTAAAAGATAGTGGCTTGTCATGGCAAGAACATAAGATCACCAGCAATATTTTTGAACGGCAGGTTGCAAAAATTGAAAAAGCCATTCAATCCCTTCATGAGGACCTGCAATATGATTATGGTCAGGAAGTGGAGAAGCTTCTTGAAGATTAACCCCTTACTGAATCAGAAACATTTCTTCCGGCACAAGACTTTCGTCATTTGCCAGGTCTAGAACACCCAGAAAAAGCAATCGGGAAACATCCCTCATGATATCCGGTGTAAGATTTTCGGGCACATCACGCGGATCATGGTAATAAGAGGGGTTTACCCTATCGGTTGTACTCACATGAAAAGTTCTGAAACCATTTTGCATAAATACCAGGCCGTCGGTTCGTGGTCTTCCCACAGGCATGCTCCCTTCATTGGCACGCAGCGGGCGGCCAATATACTTTTCATTATTTCTTTGAAAATGTTCAAGTAATTCCGGGTATGATTCCCCATGCCACAACGCAAGCCCTTCACCGTTTCCTACCATATCAAGATTCATAAACAGCAGTGTTTTTTCGGGTGGGAAGGCAGGATTCTCACAATAAAATTTACTGCCAACCAGCCCTACTTCTTCAGCCCCAAATAAAATAAAAATAACTGACCTTTTCATTTCACCTTTGTACTCAGAAAGTGCCCTTGCTGCGGCCAGAACATCTGCAACTCCGGATGCATTGTCAAGTGCACCGGGAAAATTGAAACCAGGATAACCCTGCCCATCCAGGTGTGCCCCAAAGACAATGGCCTCATCCTTTAACTCAGGATCATTACCTGGTATGTAACCAATAACGTTGGCAGTAGTTCCTCTTTCATGATGGCGGGTTTCAGATGATATCCATGCTGAAAAGTCTGTTTGAAATGAAGTAGGTGCAAACTTTTCTCTGATAACAGAAAGCAATTCAGAATGGGGTTGCCCGAGAATCTTTTCAGTAATGCTGTTATCAATATGTGCATAATGAAAATCGGAAAAATAAGGTGCTCCGGGGTTGGCTAGTTTATCAAGGTATAACACTCCACGCGCGCCTTGTCTGTAGGCTGTTTCCATCTTGTGCGATCCACTGCTGTATGGGCCCCAGAGGTTCAGGGTATCTGCACTGCTTCCTGTGTATGGAGTGCCACTGGCTATCATTACAATTTTTCCTTCCACATCAATGCCGGCAAAATCATCATATCCCAAATGGGGAGCACTTATACCATATCCGGCGAATATCACTTCAGCAGTTATGCTTCCGTTGGCGGAATTGGCACCGGGAAAATAATCATCGGGGGCAGAAAGTGAGATTGTTTCTCCTTCCTTAAAAAGATGAACAGCACCTTTATTAAGCACTTCCGTATAGGGCCAGTCGAAATACTGGAAATAGGATCCGTCATCACCCAGGGGTTCAATATCCCAACTTTTAAGCAGGCCTGCCACCCATGTTGCAACATTCATATACTCAGGACTTCCTGCGAGACGTCCTTTATACTTAGGATCAGACATTTCATACACGTACGACATAAGCTCATCGGAGGTAATGCTCTCAAGCACTACTTCCTTTGAAACCTGGCACTGCACAGTTGATGGGAAAAGCTGCAGAGTCAAAACAAATAATCCGGCGATAAACAAAACTCTGGTGTTGCTGCACATAATATTCTTTTTTCAGGTTGGGGTTAATAAGTGAGAAAAAGCAAATTTAGATTTTTGTACCTTGTATAAAACAAAATTAAAGGTATTTAACCTTTTACCAGTTGGTTAATCCTGATATGAATACGTAGAAAATCCAAATCTCAATTTGATCATCCTTCACTTAACTTATTATTAATGTTGTTAAAAAAAATCAAATCATCAACATTAACCCCATATAAGTGTTTGTAAGATTCAGATACTTAAAACGTCATATTATTTCTTTACTATTAATTATGCTGAGAAAAATAAATTTTAACTTAATAAAACCAAATTATCATGAGTACAAAAAAATGGTCAGTTGATCCAACACATTCGGAGATTCAATTTAAGGTGAAACACCTAATGATCACCACAGTAACAGGTTATTTCAAAGTATTTTCAGCAAATGCTGAGAGTGATGGAAATGATTTCGAAAATGCAAAAATTTCTTTTGAAGCGAAAACTGCTTCCATAGATACCAATAACCAGGACAGAGATAATCATCTGAAAAGCGGTGACTTCTTCGATACTGAGAATTTTCCGGTATTGAAGTTTGAATCTGAATCTATGACCAGAAAGGATGACAGCACTTTCGAACTCAAAGGGAACATGACCATCAAAGATGTAACCAAACCCTTATCTCTTGTTGCGGAATTTGGCGGTGTCATGAAAGATCCCTGGGGAAATGAAAAAGCAGGATTCAGCCTGTCAGGAAAAATCAATCGCAAAGACTGGGGTTTAAACTGGAACGCAGCACTCGAAAGCGGTGGATTGCTGGTAAGTGATGAAGTACGTATTTTTTGCGAAATACAGCTTGCAGAACAGGCATAATAAATTACATAAACACTATAACGGATCTTATTAGTTCCGCTTACTAATTTTTATCTCTTAGGAGCCTTTGTTAAATTAATCAAAGGCTCCTTTTTTTGCTTTACCGGATTGATTGAGCCTTCCAGGTCATTCTGAATTTTACAAGGGTCATTTATTCTAATTCAAGATTTTACATTAATTTTGCTGGCAATTAGTTGAATAAATATAGCACAATGCATATTTAACAAAATCAATAAAAATCACTCTTGAAATAAAATTTAAAAAAGAACTACAAATGAAAAAAATCACAGGATTATTTCTTATGGTAATTATTCTGGCCTCATGTGAAGGCCCTAAACAGGAAAACCCGTTCTTTACGGAGTACATAACACCTTTTGGAGTTCCTCCGTTTGATGAGATAGAAAATGATCATTTTATGCCTGCCTTTGAGGAAGGGATAACTCTGCAGGAGGCTGAAATTGATGCTATTGCTGACAACCCCGAGCCACCCACGTTTGAGAATACTATTGCTGCATTGGATTACAGCGGTAACCTGCTCAATAAGGTAAGTTCGGTATTTTACAATTATCTCTCATCCAACACCTCAGATGAATTACAGGCCATTGCCCAGGATGTAGCACCTATGTTGTCTGCACATAGCGATAACATCAGCCTGAATATGGAACTGTTTGAGAGAATTCAGTCTGTATACGAACAAAAAGATCTTCTGGCGCTTACCGAAGAGCAGGATATGTTACTGGAAGAAACTTACCAAAATTTTGTAAGAAACGGTGCAGCACTTCCTGAAGAAAAGCAGGAGCGCTTCCGGGAGATCAATAAGGAACTGGCAACACTTACTCTGCAGTTTGGCCAGAACGTACTTGCTGATGTGAACAGCTGGAAAATGTTCATTGAAAATGAAGAAGACCTTGCAGGACTTCCGCAATCTGTAAGAGATGCAGCTGCTGAAGGTGCTGCCGGAGAAGGAAAAGAAGGACAGTGGTTGTTCACCCTTCAGAATCCCAGTGTAATGCCATTTCTGACTTATGCCGAAAATCGCGAGTTGAGAGAAAAAGTAAACAATGCATACATCAACCGCGGAAACATGGATAATGATAACAACAACCAGGATATCATTAACCGTATTATAGATCTGCGTATTGAACGCTCACAAATGCTCGGGTTTGAAAACTTTGCAGAATTTGCCCTGGCAAACCGTATGGCCCGCGCAGTGGAAACAGTAGACGATTTTCTTAATGAATTATGGGATGCTGCCCTTCCCATTGCACAGGATGAAGCCACAATGCTGCAGGAGCAAATTAACGCTGAAGGGCATGACTTTGACCTTGCATTCTGGGACTGGAGATATTATGCTGAAAAAGTTCGTAAAGAAAAATATGATATTGATGAGTCGGAGATCAGCCAGTATTTTGAGATCAACAATGTACGCGATGGCATATTTATGGTTGTTGAAAAACTCTGGGGCTTACAGTTTATTGAGCGCAGTGACGTACCCGTTTATCACCCTGATGCCACCGCATGGGAAGTTCTGGAAGCAGATGATACGCATATTGGAATCCTCTACATGGACATGCACCCAAGGGCAAGTAAACGTGGCGGGGCATGGATGAGCAGCTACCGCAAACAACATATTGACAAAACCGGAAAATTCATTCATCCTGTTATTACCATTGTTTGCAATTTTACTTCGCCAACAGCAGGACAACCTGCATTGCTTACTTTTGATGAAATGACCACTTTCTTCCATGAGTTCGGTCATGCCCTGCATGGTTTGTTAGCGAATACTCATTATTATACCCTTTCCGGAACATCTGTTCCGCGTGATTTTGTTGAGCTTCCTTCACAGGTTATGGAAAACTGGGCCAAGCATCCTGATGTAATGAAAATGTTTGCCAAACATTACGAAACAGGAGATACCATTCCTGATGAACTTATTGAGAAAATCATGGAAAGCTCATACTTTAACGAAGGATTTGCTACAGTTGAATTTCTTGCATCAGGATTGCTTGATATGGAATATCATACCCTTACATCTTATGAGCCTTTTGCAGTAGAAGAGTTTGAGGATATGGTAGAAAATAAATACAATATGATGGATGAAATTTACTTCCGTCATGGCAGTACCCATTTTCAGCATATTTTCTCAGGAGGTTATTCTGCCGGATATTATAGCTACATATGGTCAGGTGTGCTTGACGCAGATGCCTTTGAAGCCTTTGTGGAAACCGGTGATCTGTTCCACCAGGAAACAGCACAACGGTTCCGTGAAGAAATCCTTGAAAGAGGTGGTACCCGCGATGCCATGGAGATGTATGTGAACTTCCGTGGCAAGGAACCCGGAATTGAGCCATTGCTCAGACAAAGAGGTTTGATCAGATAACATACCCGATTGTGGATAAAAAAACCGGAATAGTTTAATATGTTCCGGTTTTTTTAGTTTTTACCTTTTGGCAATCAACCCTGCAACCATCTGCCCCGAAATTATAGAAGGCGGCATTCCCGGACCGGGAGATGTTAACTGGCCGGTATAATACAGGTTGGAAATCTTTTTGTGATATATTCTGGGTTTCAGGATTGCCGTTTGTTTCAAAGTATTGGCAAGTCCGTAGGCATTCCCCTTGAAAGCATTGTAATCGTTCACAAAATCATTCAAACAGAATGATCTTTTATAAACTATATGCTGGCGAATATCTACTCCAAGAATATGTTGCATACGATCGCATATCACATCAAAATATTTTTCGCGGAGTTCATCACTGTCTTCTATACCCGGAGCAAGCGGCATCAGCATAAAAACATTTTCGCTGTTTCCCGGTGCCACTGAAGAATCTGTTTTTGATGGACATGAAATATAAAACAGCGGATCGGTTGGCCACGCAGGTTCAGTGTAGATCTCTTTGGCATGCTGATCGAAATCGCGATCGAAAAAGAGATTATGGTGCTCAAGTCCGTCGATTCTCTTGTTCAGTCCGAGATAAAACAGTAATGAGCTGGGAGCCATGGTACGTTTATCCCAGTATTTTTCAGAATACGTTCTGAATTCTTTGGGTAACAGATGCTGCTCAACATGGTGATAATCGGCACCCGCCACTATATAATCAAACTCGTAGCTGCCTTTGGATGTGGTGAAACCGGTAGCTTTTCTACCATTTACTTCTATACTTTTTACAGGTTCGTTTAAATGAAACTCAACACCCAGTTCTTCGGCAAGGCTCACAAACCCTTCAATGATCTTGTGCATTCCGCCCATGGGGTACCAGGTCCCACCAATCAGGTCGGCATGATTCATAAGGCTGTAAAGCGCGGGAGTATTTTCAGGAGTGGCACCCAGGAACAAAACCGGAAATTTCAATATCTCGCGAAGTTTCTCGTTTTTGAAGAGTTTTTCAACCTGCGATGCAATAGAGGTAAACATCTGCAGCCTGAAGGCGCTTTTCAGAACCCTGATATCTGCGAATTCAGTAAGTGAAAGTCCCGGCTTCCAGACAAATTCTTCCATTCCCACTTTATACTTGTACTCTGCTTCAGCCAGAAATTTCCGGAGATTTTTACTGCTGCCCGGTTCAATCTTTTCAAAAAGCTTTTCCAGCTCATTGAAATTGGCAGGTATAGAGACTATGTCGTCCTTACCAAAAACTACATTGTACGATGGATCAAGCCTGACCAGATCATAATAATCGGATGCAGATTTCCCGAAT
>CAYXIT010000028.1:0-3957 GCA_964465275.1 uncultured Bacteroidales bacterium
CTTACAGCCCTTATTATCATGGGAGTGATTGTAGTTGTATATACTTCCATGGGTGGTATAAAAGCAGTTATTTATACTGATACCATACAATGGATCATTCTCATGTCGGGTCTTATACTTATAGGCATTCCTATATCCTACATGAGTGTTGGAGGCATGGCAGGTATTCGTGAAGCACTTCCGCCTGAATTTTTCAGTTTGGCCAATATCGGCTGGCAACAGATTATAAACTGGGCTGTAACCATTATACCCATATGGTTTGTCGGAATGACTCTTTACCAGCGTATTTATGCTTCGCGTGATAGAAAGCAAGCACAGAAAGCATGGTATATTGCAGGTATATTCGAATGGCCCATTATGGCTTTCATGGGTGTTTTACTCGGCTTATTTGCCAGGGTAGCCATTGCGCAAGGTTTGTTTGAATATATTGGAGTTACGGCTACATCTGATATTGATCCTGAACAAGGACTGCCATTATTACTCCGCACTGTTTTACCTGTGGGGTTGATGGGCCTTATGATGGCAGCCTATTTTTCAGCCATCATGTCAACAGCAGACAGCTGCCTGATGGCTTCATCTGGCAATTTCCTCACAGATATATTTGGGAAATGGATTAAGATGCCTGATGGTAAAAGAGGGTTCTTATTACTTTCACAGGGATTTACATTGGTGTTGGGTACACTGGCTCTTTTATTGGCTACAGTAATGCCTAATGTGCTTGAGCTAATGCTTTATTCCTATGCTTTTATGGTATCGGGGCTTTTTGTTCCTGTTATGGCAGCACTATTTTTAAAGAGAGCCAGTTCAGTGGCAGCTTTCTGGGCGATGTTACTGGGTGGTTCTACAACTATTACTTTGATTATTTTGGATTTAAACTTACCTTTAGGGCTTGATGCCAATATTTTTGGAATCACAACCTCCCTGGTAAGTTTTGTTATCATCAACTTTCTGCACACTAGTATGCAGAAAGAACCTCAAACATAAACTTTTAAAATTTCAACATTATGGATTACACTTTTTATACACCGCAAGACCAGGTGACGGAACAACAGAAAAAAGAAGTTGCAGGCTTTTTGTTTGAACATCTTGATCAGTTTGGAGATGAGTACGATGCAATTATGCGTTGTATAAATTTTGCTCTGGACGATAAAGAAAAATTTGGCGGATTTATCCTTGTTGCCAAAGATAATGACAAGGTCGCAGGAGCTGTTATCATCAATAAGACTGGTATGGCCGGTTATATTCCTGAAAACATCCTTGTATATATTGCCGTCCACAAAGACTATCGCGGCAAAGGGCTGGGCAAAGAGTTGATGCTGAAAACTTTTAATAAGGCTGAAGGAAGTATTAAACTGCACGTTGAACCCGAAAACCCGGCAAGGTTTCTATATGAAAAACTGGGATTTACCTGTAAATATCTCGAAATGAGACTAAACCGATAATAAAAAGAAAATGGCTGAAATTACTATAAGCAGTAAAAAGCTCAGACACAACTTTAACTTCCTGAATGACTTCTTTACCAAAAATAACATTGAGTGGGGTATTGTAAGTAAATTGGTTTGTGGGAACGAAATATTTCTTAAAGAGCTGGTTGATATGGGAGCAAAAGAATTACTTGACTCCCGCATCAGCAATCTGAAAAAGATCAAAAAGATCAACCCGGAAGTAACAACCGTTTACATCAAACCCCCACCCCGAAAAAGTTTACGGTCGGTGGTAAAATATGCCGATGTCAGCTTTAACTCCGATCTTGAAACCCTCCGTCTGATATCAAAAGAAGCCGGGCGACAGGAAAAAGTACACAGGGTAATCATCATGATTGAAATGGGTGATCTGCGAGAAGGAGTCCTGGGTGAAAATCTTGTAGGTTTTTACGAAAAAATTTTTGAGCTCCCAAACATTGAGGTGATTGGATTTGGTGCAAACTTCAATTGCCTTTACGGAGTTATGCCATCAAAGGATAAGATGGTACAACTAAGTTTATATAAACAGATCATTGAAATAAAATTCAATCGGAAAATCAAATGGATATCAGGAGGTTCTTCTGTTAACATTCCAATGATTCAAAAGAAACAGTTACCTAAAGGAATCAACCATTTCCGTATTGGTGAAACACTTTTTTTCGGTAACAACCTGGTAACCGGGAAACCTATAAAAGGCATGAAAGATGATGCTATAACCTTATATGCTGAAATTATTGAGTTACTTGAAAAACCGATAGTTCCAGAAGGAGAGCTGGCTGAGAACCCATCAGGCGAAATGTTTGAAATCAATCCTGATGACTATGGTAAGAAATCGTGGAGAGCATTGATTGATATCGGATTACTCGATATTTCTCCCGATTACCTTATTCCGACGGATAAAAACATTGAAATAGCAGGAGCAAGTTCGGATATAGTAGTTATTGATCTGGGGAGAAATCCGAAAAACTATAAAGTTGGATCTGTGCTGAAATTCAAACTCAAATATATGGGTGCACTGGGATTATTCAATTCAGATTATATAGTAAAAAAACTGGTTGATTAACCTGTTCCTTAATAAATTAAAAAGCGGGAAAATATAAACTTTCCCGCTTTTTTAATTTTACTTATAAGCCTTACCTGAGTCTGTCGGCTGAACGAACCAGTTCTTCATCTTTTCGAATTGCTTTGTTTGCCATTAAGATCAATATCATTGATAATAATGGAAAAATGATAGCAATACCATATGAGAAAAAGTCTTCAATCCCTTTTTTAACAGAATCAACAAAAAAGAAAGCAGACACAACCATAAGCATGTGAATGAGTATATTAATCTTTCCAAGTTTTATCTGAAGTAACCTGTTTTTGTATTGGAAAGTAGTATAAACGGTAAGTATCATAACAATAAATGCCAGCACTAAACTTACAAACCCCAACACATTACTGTAGTTGCCAATAAATTCTTCTGATGAGGGTGATATTCCCCATGTTTTGATTATAAAGATATCAGAACCTATTTCCAGACTACCCAAAGGGAAGAATAAAAACAACAAAGTAAAAACCAACACAAAAAACAAAAAAAGCGATTGAATACGTTGAAGCATGATAATTAATTTTGATATTAAATTTTGATGTAATTGCAAAATTACAATATTATATTCAAAGGTTCTTATGATTTGTTCTGATGATACAAACGAATAGTTAAAAAGCAATGTTACAGTATTGAAAATCTATGATAGCGCTTTTTGTATAATACGTTACGTTCATAAATTTTCCAATCGTATTTCATTTAAAATTTGTATTGGGAAATAAATTTTTCTATTTATTTTGCAATTAAGCGAATATACGTATATTTGCAGATCAATTCCTTCAACGATTATTCTTTGATTTTTCAATAATTAAACCTTCTGTCTTTGTCAAAACCTGGTTTTCAAACCGTCAACCGCGGTTTCATGATGATTTATGCTAATCAGTTGGCACATTACAGTAACCTTCAATGTTATTAAAAATCCAGCAATTTGTTGCAATAAACTTCGAAAATCATTTTAATCCTTACAATTCATGTACGATATTGTAGAACTCAACAGCAAGCTTCTTCCCGAATTAAAAGAAATTGCAAAAAATCTAAACATAAAAAAAGTAGATTCCTTTAAAAAGCAGGAACTCATTTATAAAATACTTGATGCTCAGGCGCTGAACCCAACAGAAGAAGTGCTTAAGCACGAAAAGAAACAAAAATCCCCGGAAAGACCCAGGAAAAGAATTCCGGCAAAAAAGTCTCCTTCAAGGCAAAAGGAACAATCAGAAAATAAACCTCCTGAATCCAAATCTGAAAATAAAACCCCTTCTGCTGTGCAAGTTGATAAACAGCCTGTTAAAAATACTCCTTTAGAGAACAAGGAAGATAAAAATCAGGAAAAACCTGCCAGTACTCCAGCTGTTGAAGCAAAACCTAAAGCTGCAAAAGAAGAATACAGTCAGGGGGAGAAGCCGGTTC
>CAYXIT010000028.1:3967-4935 GCA_964465275.1 uncultured Bacteroidales bacterium
GAAGCAGATAAGGGCAGAAACCAGCAACAGCAACAGCAACAGCATCAACAGCAGCATCAACAGCAGCAAAGTGGTTATAAGAAAGGTGGATATCAGCATGGCGTCGACAGACAACATCGTTCGCATGATAATGAACAAGGTCATAAACAAAAAGGATATGACCGCCGTCAGCAAGAGCCGGTTTATGAATTCGACGGAATAATCACCGCTGAAGGTGTTCTTGAAATTATGCCTGATGGATATGGTTTTCTCAGGTCATCAGATTACAACTACCTCAATTCACCCGACGACATTTACGTTTCTCAAAGCCAGATCAAACTTTTTGGTTTGAAAACCGGCGATACAGTTGAAGGTGGTATTCGTCCACCCAAAGAAAATGAAAAATATTTTCCTCTTATAAAGGTTGAAAAGATCAATGGCAGAAACCCTGCAGAAGTAAGAGACAGGGTACCTTTCGATTTTCTTACACCTTTATTTCCACAGGAAAAATTTGAACTTACCGGTCATTCTCAATCTAATTTATCTACTCGTATCATTGATATGTTTGCCCCTATTGGCAAAGGTCAGCGCGGACTAATTGTAGCTCAGCCCAAAACAGGTAAAACCATCCTTTTGCAGGATGTTGCCAATGCCATTGCAGCAAATCACCCCGAAGTATTTCTTATTGTACTTCTCGTGGATGAAAGACCTGAAGAGGTCACCGAAATGGCACGAAACGTAAAAGCTGAAGTTATTTCTTCAACATTTGATGAACCGGCCGAAAGACACGTGAAAGTTGCCAATATAGTGCTTGAAAAAGCAAAGAGAATGGTAGAATGCGGGCATGATGTGGTAATACTTCTCGACTCTATTACACGTCTGGCACGTGCATTTAATACCGTTGCCCCGGCTTCAGGCAAGGTACTTTCAGGTGGTGTGGATGCCAATGCATTACACAAACCCAAGCGGTTCTTTGGAGCAGCCCGTAA
>CAYXIT010000028.1:4945-30486 GCA_964465275.1 uncultured Bacteroidales bacterium
TATTATCGCTACCGCACTTATAGATACCGGTTCCAAGATGGATGAAGTGATCTTCGAAGAATTCAAGGGAACAGGTAATATGGAATTGCAACTTGACCGCCGACTTTCCAACAAGCGGATATTCCCGTCAATCGATATTGTTGCATCGGGTACACGACGTGAAGATCTTCTTATGGATAAAGATATGATGAATCGTATCTGGATTTTACGTAAATTTATAGCAGATATGACACCCATTGAAGCCATGGAATTTTTAATGGGTAAAATCAAACATACAAAATCAAATGAAGAGTTCCTTTTATCAATGAATGGATAAAGGATACAGGTTCAGAAAGCTAAATTCCTAAAACATTCGGGAACTCAAATTACAAAGGGCTGCGATTTGCAGCCCTTTGCTTTTTTATGAAGGAAGTTTACGCCGTTTCAGTCGCAGCGAATTTAACACCACCACAACATCTGAAAGTGCCATTGCTGCAGCGGCAATCATAGGACTCAACAGACCAATAACTGCCAGCGGAATGGCCATCACATTATAAATGAAGGCCCAGAAAAGGTTTTCCTTAATAGTACGTTGGGTAATTCTTGCCGAACCGAATGTTTTGGATAATAAGCTCAGGTTTCCCTTCAGCAAAACTACTTCAGCTGATTTTACTGCTACCTGGGTGCCATCACTCATACTTATACCCACATAAGCTTTCGCCAGGGCGGGTGCATCATTAATGCCATCACCAACCATTGCAACCTTATACTTTGCAGAAAGTTCTTCAACGATCTGAAGTTTCTCATCAGGTCGTTTTTCAAAATACACTTCATCTATTCCCAGTTTTGAAGCTATATCCCTGCAATTCTTCTCTCTGTCGCCACTCAATAAAACAGTTGTTATACCACGTTTTTTTAAATAATCGATAGCCTCTTTGGCCTCGGGTTTAATTTCGTCTTCAATATCAACCCAGCCGATGAGCTTATCGTTCATCGTAATGTAAATACTGTGCGTATTATCGCTGGTAAGAGAGCGAACAGTATCATAAGAACCTGCCCTGTATGCATTTCCGTCTTTATCCCATGCAGTAAGTCCAAGACCTTTTTCTTCCTCCACCTTCTCAAATGAAATAGGTTCAGTGCCTTTAAATTCTCTGACTATTGATTTGGCAATGGGGTGTGAAGAGTGTTTCTCCATACTGTATAACAATGCAACCAGGCTTTGCTGGCTTTTCCCACCCATGGTTTCCAGGTTTTTTACCCTGAATTTGCCTGTTGTAAGTGTTCCGGTTTTATCAAAAATAATTTTTTCAATTTTAGGGAATTTATCAAACACGCTGCCCCCTTTTATTAGAATACCATTTTTTGCAGTACGCCCCAGTCCAACAACCACAGCAGTGGGAATTGCAAGGCCTAATGCGCATGGGCAAGCAATTACCAGTACGGCCACACCACGCATTAATGAATCGCGAAATGGCAAGTCTCCGATAAAATACCAGCCCACAAGCGTAAGTATGGCAATAACTACTACAGTGGGTACAAATACAGCACTTATTTTATCGGCAAGATTATGCAGTTTCGGCTTATCTTTTTGTGCATTTCGCACCATCTCAATGATCTGTGAAAGAACAGTTTCTTTTCCTGTAGCAGTTGTACGAACTTTTATATTTCCTTTTTCAAGGATTGTTCCCCCGATAACTTTGTCACCCTTTGATCGGTCAACAGGTACACTTTCGCCTGAAACCATCGACTCGTCAATACTGCCGTGACCCCAGTAAATTTCACCATCGACAGGAATTTTGTCCCCTGTATTCACTAAAACATAATCACCGGTTTTCACCAATGATGCATCAATTTCTTCTATATACTCCTGACCTTCGTTCATTTCCTGGGTAATACGTTTGGCTGTGGTTTTCTGCAGCCGTGTAAGCTCATCAATAGCTGATGTGGTTTTTCTGACCGAACGGTGCTCGAGCATATTACCCAGTAAAACAATACTGATAATACTGGCAGATGTTTCGTAAAACATATATTCATGCCCCAGGCGATAAATAGTACCCACAAGGCTGTAAACAAAAGCAGCGGTACTACCCATAAAAATAAGCACATCCATGTTGGTAACACCGGCCCGCAAGCTGTTAAATGCACTTTTACCAAAATGCCAGAAACCCACAATAAAAACCGGGATTGTAAGAGCAAGCTGGAAATAGTCGTTGTGCAGAAGATCAATGGGTATAAACATGGCCAGGATAAGTGGCACTGTAAAAATTGCCGTAAACCAGAATTTCTTCTCAATGGAACTTAACCCTTTTTTCTCTGGCTTTTCATCAAGATTTTCTTCCTTTCGTGAAGCCACTTTGTAACCAAGACTTTCAATGATTTTTACAGCTTTATCAATTCTACTTTCATCAGTGGTTTCAAAATTTACGTCATTGGTGGTAAAGTCGGCATCAACACCTGTAAAACCATGCTTCTCCAATGCTTTTTTTATACCCAGTGAGCAATTGGTACAACTCATTCCTTCCACCTTTAGCTCTATAACCTGAAGAGATTTATTTTGCATAATTTATAATTTTATTAAAATATTAAGGAATTTACATACATAATTTCCTGATAAAGTAACAATTGTTCTGTTAAAGAGTTCGTGAAAAAAACAGAAATTAATAAATCAAAATGAATAAATAAACATGAATTTCATCATTAAAGAGTAAACTCCATCTTACCTGAAATAATACAAAATATCATAACTTTAACGCCATTAAAATTTAGTCAATGAAAGTCATACTTCTGATAGGAACTTACCACACACTTGTTTTAATTGGGATGGTATTGACCAAAAGACAAAAGGTACTTTCCGATTATTTTTTGTCTGCCCTATTCGCCATATATGGCATTACTCTGTTTCTGGCATATATGGAAGTTTACAATCTGGAAAATAATTTCAGATATCCTTTCTTTATTAATGCTTCACCCCCTTTTATCTTTTTACACGGACCCGCCTTGTGGTTTTATATTAAATCACTAACTACGAAAAACTTCCGGTTCAAACCCAAATATACACTTCACTTCCTTCCTTTTCTGCTGATTTTTTTGGTTATGACCTTAAACGTATATACCCTGCCCGCGAAGGAAAGGATTTTGGCTGTGACCGAAGAGGCCTTTAAAAACGATTTAGCTTTCCCTTTTATTATTGGGATGATTGCCTTATCCACCCAAGGCTATTTTATATGGGGAATTTTGCTTATCAGAAAGTATGACCGGCGAATTAAAGACTACTTTTCTGAAGTTTCAGATATTGACCTTAAGTGGTTAAAATTTTTACTTGTGGCAAGTATTATCTTTTACGCAATTAACAGCAGTTTGTATACTATAGATTATTTTTTGAATGTTCTTCCCTATGATGTTTTGCTAACAACGGTATATTCTTTTGCTGCAGTATTTGTAGCTATACTCGGGTATAGGGGTTACCGGCAGGGAAACATTTTTCTTGCCCGGGAAATACCCGAAGAACTGGATAAAGAACCTGCAACTATCAATATTGAACAAAAGATTGACAGTTCAGAAAAAGAATTTATTGAAAGTCTCTTACAATTCATGAAAGATAAAAAACCTTATTTAGACCCTGAGCTCACCATTTCGACACTGGCAAGGGAAATAAATACCAATGCAGATTATTTATCAGGAATTCTCAATGGCAGACTAAATAAAAATTTTTTCGATTTTGTAAATTTTTATCGCATAGAAGAATTTAAACAGCTTTGCAAAAAGCAAAATGATAAAAGCATAACCATCATGGGCATGGCCTGGGAGTCAGGCTTCAATTCCAAAGCCACTTTCAACCGGGTTTTCAAGAAAACAACAGGCAAAACACCGGGTGAGTTTCTATCCTCCACAAAAAAAGTTAATTCAGATAATTGAATTATTCATGCACGGTAAACCGGGGCAACACCACATCAAACAAATCCTGGGTTTGCTCTATGACATAGCTTCTCCAGCTTTCCGAATCAGGATAATACATTTCCCGCATATCAGCCTTTACACGCAAAGAATCCTTTTCGGATCTAAAACCATGTTGATATCCCTGGTTCTCCAGTATCATAATATGTATGGATTTTAATGACCCCATGGTGGTCTGGCTGTTAAGTGTTCCATACTCAAATACCATGGGATAATATTCCTTGCCCTGACTTAATGTACCCACAAAGCCTGCAAAGTCACCTGTTACTGTATAAAAATCATCAGAATCACCCCAGTCAATGTCAAATCCGTCAAACATACTTTCCAGTTTTCTTCTTTCATCATCTTCCATGGGATTGGGGAAAAGATGCAGCTTACCCCGCTCCCCATAGCCGGTATGCAGATCCAGCATCATGATCCTTTCATACGGCAGGCTTATTTCTGAAATTACAGGTTTCAGTAATTCAATTTGTGGTTCTGGCCCATGTCCGCCAAAATACAACCCTTCCGGATAGGTATATTGCCCCTGCAACACTGCCTGCCTTAATATAGGCAATGAAGCTTTGCGGATTTCATTGATAGCCTTCACAAAGAAAAAACGGTTTTCCAACGAGCCGGCTTTTACCTTTTTTTGAGGATTAATCAAATCATAAACCTGAGAATATCCTTCATTTTGAGTTTCATATAGATCGTCTGTTGAGGGACTGTTTCGATTCATATCCACATTGTTTTCAGTAACTCTTCGGGTATACTTAAAACCATAGGGATTAACTGCATGAATAAGCAAAACTCCTGTGTTCTGCAAAAATTCTTCACTAATATAGTTTTCAAGAAACAGTTGCTGGGCTGCATGACCCACATAGCCTTCCACGCCATGAACCCCTGAACTCAAAATGAGTAAATTTAAACTATCGCCTTGTGCGGGAATGTAGCAAACATCAATAGTAAGGTCAGAATCTGTTTCTGATGGTACCCACAAAGGATAATACTGCACATTTTGATAAGTAGCGTGTAAATCTGCTGAAAGTGACCTGAAATTATCCCTGGCCGACTCATAATTATCAGGATAAATAGCAGAATAATCTTCAGTAACCGGAAAATCATCCTTGAAATCCAGTTTGCCAAATCCAATTGATACATAAACAAGTACTGCTATAATCAAGATTAACAGCGGCAATACCCCATATTTCAGAATTTTTGTAAATGTTTTCATTGCTGTGTTTTTTGGTTTCTGAATGAAGGTTAATTGAAACAAAACCCAACTATATATTTTCTTCAGTAAAGTAAATAAAAAAAACGTTTACATTCTCATTTTCAACCATAACTTTATTCATTTGAAACTTTGTTAACTTTGTCAAACTGAAACAACAAACAAAAAATTTCATTATTGGCAGATTCATATAAAGGGTTGAAAATCAGACATAACTATTAAAATCCACAATTCAAAAAATACACACCTATGAGAAACATTGCTTTCCTGATTATTTTATTCCCGTTTTTACTTTATGGAAGTACAGATAAACATGACATATGGTCTTCATACCTGGATTTACAGATGCAAGACCTAATGGAAAAACAGGAGCTTCCCAATGCTGTAATATCTGTTGTAGCTGACGGAGAGATCATTTTTCGCAAAGGATATGGTTTCCGTAACCTTAATAGTCTTACAGGAATTGATCCGGAAGCTACACTTTTTCGTACAGGCTCAGTGTCCAAGATATTTGCATGGACAGCCCTTGTGCAATTATACGAAAGGGGCTTATTAAATCTTGATGCCGATATTAACGATTATCTGGATTTTGAGATTCCGTCAACAATAGAAGGACCCTACAGTAATGAAACCCCTGCTCCTATTAGCATACGCCATCTCATGACGCACTCAGCAGGATTTGAAGATGTAATCGAAGGACTTTTCAGTTTTCAGCCACAGCCCCCTTTAAGAGATTATCTTATCCGTCATATGCCGGCGAGGATTTTCCCTCCGGGCGAAGTCATGGCCTATTCCAATTATGGAACTGCCCTGGCAGGTTATATAGTTGAAAGGATCAGCGGATTATCGTTTGAAGATTATGTTGATCAGAATATTTTCAATCCCCTGGGTATGCAAAAAAGCACATTTCGGCAACCCTTGCCCCCTGAATTAAGACCTGATGCTGTTACCGCATACCGGAAAATTGATGGAGAATTTCTGCCGGCCCGGTTTGAGCATATGCCTGCACCAGCCGGTGGTTTAAGCACTACTGCCGGGGACATGGCACTTTTTATGTTCGCACTGCTCCATGACGGTAGTAATCCTTTCGGTATCCTTATGCAAACACAAACCCTGGAAACAATGCTCACCATTCAAAAAACTTATCATCCATTGCTTGGAGGGATGACGATGGGTTTTAAACAATTTAATTTTAAAGGGAATGAAGTGATTTTTCATGGAGGGAGTTCTTCTGTTTATGATTCAGGACTTTACCTTCTGCCAGATGAAAATACAGGAATATTTATTGCCTACAGCGGTGGAGATTATACAGGTCACATAAGAATATTTCAGGGTTTTCTAACAGAATATTTTGATGATAAGGATTATGAAATAAAGGATCTGGTTCTCGTTTCTCCGGGTACTGCCCCCTCTCTGTCTGAATTACGTGGCGAGTATCATCAAAGCCGGATGAATTTTACCAGTGAAGACAAGATCTTAAACCTTTTAATGGGCGTAATGCACGTTGAAATTGATAAAGATGGGAATTTACTTGTAAAACATCTGGGTCACGAACACCGCTTCAGAGAATTACAACCCGGTATTTATGAAAATCTTGAACCCAAACCTGTATATCCCTTTGGCCCTTTTAAATACATGGTAGCCACATCAACCCCTGATGGGAAATTGATGCTTGCATCAGACGGGCCAATGACCTATATTAAAATGCCCTGGTTTGCAACTTCTTCCTTTGCAGCTTTAATCCTTGTACCAATGGTTATTCTTGCCATTTTTACACTTCTTCTATTTGCTGTCAGGGCAATTTTCAAAACTCTATCCAAAAAGAAACAAAAACTCAAAGGTGAAGCCCGACTGTCCCGTTTTATTTTGATTGCCCATGCTGTTTTCCTGGTTCTGATGGTTTGGTTGCTTGCCCTCACAGGTCAGCCTCATCCGGTACATATACTTCCGCAAGCAACATTTGGAGTAACCAGCTTTGCAACTAAATTACTCAACCTGCTGCCTTGGTTAATAACACTTACTACCGTGGCCCTTTTATATTATGCTTATTTTCAATGGAAAAAAAAATGGTGGAAGACCGGCTTTAAAATTCACCACACAATTTACAGCCTGTTTGCTGCAGGACTTACGTGGTTATTTTTCTATTATAACATGCTGAGTTTTTAAGTATAGATAATAATGAATTCAGTTACTTAACTTTACCGGCATACCCTTATCATCAACCGCAGCCATTACAAAAATACCTGTAATGGCTGTTTGCTTTTCATCAGATGACAGGCCATCTTTTATGATACTTACTTCAACTTTTATTTTTACGTTTCCGGCACTTTTAACCATTCCTTCTATTTCTATGATATCGCCCGATAATACTGAATGCCTGAAGTAAAAAGATTCAACAGAAACTGTAACCATCTTTTTCCCCGAGTACCTTTTAGCAGTTATATACGCTACTTCATCCATCCATTTCATAGCAAGGCCACCAAACAGGGTATTGTTATCATTAAGATGACCCGGAAAGATTGCACGACTTTGACTGGTTTTTTCCATTTTTTTGTTTTCTGCAAATTTAACAAAAATAATTTGTAATTATGAACTATTGTTCATTATATTTGCACTGAACTATTGATCATTATAATATGTCACCAAGAAACAAAAGACTGCGAAAAGTTATCAATCCACCGTTGGTTAAGGGATTTAAGCCATTCGGACCTGATACCCCAAAAGATAATAATGATCCGGTAATCATGCTTTACGAAGAATACGAGGCATTGCGGTTGTGTGATTATGATCTTTTCAATCATCATCAGGCATCAGAGTTAATGGGAGTTTCACGTCCAACATTTACACGAATTTATGCATCAGCGAGGCAAAAAATAGCCAATGCTTTTGTGGAAGGCAAACAGATCAGCATAGAAGGAGGAAAAGTTTATTTCGATAGTGACTGGTATCAGTGTCAGAGTTGCGGATGTTATTTCAATAATCCGGAAAAAGATATTAAGGTTGAAGCCTGTCCCCTTTGTGGTGCAGCAACCTTTATCAATTTTGAATATAGTGACTCTGAAAAGTATGAAAAATGCAGAAATTTTTCCCGAAGAAGAAGTTGTGGAAGGGAGAGAAGAAAAAGGCACCAGCAAAGTTGAATAGTATCAGATTTGAAACAAGAGGCAAACAGAAAATTTTAAAATTTAAAAAATGAAAGTAGCTATAACAAGTACAGGAAATTCTCCGGATGCAACTTTGGATCCCCGGTTTGGTCGTTGTGCATATTTTGTGATCTATGACACACAAAGCGGATCTACAGAATTTATTCCCAATCCGGCCCGGGAGGCTGAAGACGGGGCAGGACCTGAGGCAGTTAAGCTTGTTGCATCAAGGAGTGCAAAAAAGATTGTCTCAGGAGAATTTGGTATGAAGATAAAACCTCTTCTCGATAGTATGAAAATACAGATGATCGTTGTAAAAGACCCCGGTAAACGGGTCTCAGAAATAATAGAAATGTTAAACCATTAAAATTTTTTATTATGCCAGGAATGAACGGAACCGGACCTGAGGGCAAAGGAGCCGGAACGGGCCGCAGGCTCGGAAAATGTAAAGAAGCCGATAAATCAGATGATCGCGGAAAACTTGGACGCGGTTTGGGAAAACGCCTGAGAGCAGGCGGAGGACAAGGTATGGGAAGACGCTCAAGAAGCGGAAATCAATAAAATTATATACCGACATTAAACTATCTAAACATGAACAAAAGAATCGCCATTCCGATGGAGAACGGGGTACTATGTCCCCACTTCGGGCACTGCCAGAAATTTGCTATAGTATATGTATTAGACAATGAAATCATCGATATTACCGAAGTAACTCCTCCTGAACATCAGCCAGGGTTATATCCACGATGGATATCCAGATTCAAAGTTACCGATGTAATTGCCGGAGGAATGGGACAAAAAGCAATACAGCTTTTTAATGAACAAAATATCAATGTTTTTGTGGGAGCTCCTGTAAAACCTGCCCGCGATCTTGTGCAGGATTTTCTAACCGATGAACTTAATCTGCAGGCCAACTATTGTGACCATGCAAGTCGCACTCATCACCATGGTGGATGCAGACATTAATATAAACAGAGAATGCTGAAAGCTTCAGGTATAAAAATCGCAATTGCCAGTGGTAAAGGGGGTACAGGAAAAACATTTGTTGCCACAAATCTTTTCCAAAGCCTTTCCCTGGAAGGAATACCTGCTACCCTGGTTGATTGTGATGCTGAAGCCCCCAACGCGAAACTTTTTTTTAAGTCAAAAAAAGAAAGCACTCGTGAAGTAACTCAGAAAGTTCCTGTAATTGACGAAAGCCATTGCACTTATTGCGGAAAATGCCATGAATATTGTAATTATCATGCTATCTTTTTCCTTCCGCAACCTCAGATGATAAAAGTAATAGAAGAACTATGCCATGGATGCGGTGCTTGTTTGATTGCTTGCAAATACAATGCTATCAGTGAAAAAGATGCTGAGTTGGGGGCTATCACAAGGTCGGTGCTAACCAATCAGAATACCTTGATTGAATCTAAAATGTACACAGGTGTATATTCTCCGGTTCAGGTAATCAAAGCAGGTATTAAAGAAGCCGACGATCAAATGATATCTATACTGGATGCACCCCCGGGAACTTCATGTCCTTTTATCCATACTGTTATGCAAGCCAGATATGTGGTTCTGGTTACAGAACCCACTCCCTTCGGACTTAGCAACCTGAAACAAACTGTTGATACACTAAGGCTCATGAAGAAACCTTTTGGAGTGATCATTAACAGAATCGGAATGGGTAATAAAGATGTATACGACTATATTGAACAGGAAAATATAAAAATCCTGATGGAAATACCCTTTCAGCGAGAGATCGCAAGTGCCTGTTCACGCGGTTCCCTATTGGCAGATATTGAACCAAATTGGAAAGAGAAGTTTCTTGTATTGTTTGATACCATAATGAAAGAAAATGGAAATATCCATCATCAGCGGTAAAGGTGGCACCGGGAAATCAAGTATAAGTGCAGCTTTTGCAACATTTTCGTCAGATGTTGTGCTGGCCGATTGTGATGTTGATGCCAGTAACCAGCATATCCTTTTCAAACCCAAACATGAAGAGGAACAGGCATTTACAGGAGGACAGAAAGCTTTAATAGACCCTGAGAGCTGCACTAACTGCGGAATATGTGTTCCTTACTGCCGGTTTGATGCCATTTCTTTTTCTGACAATGGAGTGATCATTTCAGAAACACTTTGTGACGGCTGCCACTTATGCAAAAGAGTATGTCCCCATCAGGCAATCAAAATGGTTGATTACAACAAAAGCAGGATGTATACCGGTAGCTTCAGAAACGGAAGGATGGTTTACGGGCAACTGGCTCCGGGGGAAGAAAACTCGGGAAAACTGGTAAATATGGTGCGGGACAAGGCAAAAAAGCAGGCCGAATTATACAATATTGATACTATAATTATTGATGGCCCCCCGGGGATCGGTTGTCCGGTAATTTCATCCATAACCGGCACTGACCGCGTGGTTATTGTAACCGAACCCAGTCTTTCTGCTCTTCTCGACCTTGCAAGAGCAAGTGAAGTTTCGCTAAGTTTTGGTATTAAAACTTCGGTCATCATCAATAAATATGATCTGGATGAGAACCTTACAATTAATATTGAAGAATGGTGCAAAAAAAATTACCTGGAGATCATAGGTCGAATTCCCTTTGATCCCATGATCGTGGAAGCAATGGTAAATTGCAGGAGTATTATCGAATGGTCACCCGATTCGGCAGCCAGTATTGCAATTAGAGATGCCTATAACAATATCTTAAATGAAAAGCGATAAAGGATATATCCAGTTATTTACAGGCAACGGTAAGGGGAAAACCACTGCAGCGATCGGTGCAGCAATCCGGGCTGCAGGTGACGGAAAAACAGTTTTTATTGGCCAGTTTGTAAAGGGGATGCATTACTCTGAACTGGAATCCCTGAAACTTATTCCGCAAATACAGGTTCAGCAATTCGGACTGGACTGTTTCATCATTAAGAAACCTGCTCAGAAAGATATTGATGCGGCCCAAAAAGGACTGGAAACAGTAACCGATGTAATCAAAAAAAATAGCTACAACATGGTCATTCTGGATGAAATCTGTATTGCTCTTCATTATAAACTGCTACCCATAAAAGCCATAGTTAAGTTACTTAACGAAAAACCAACTGAAATGGAAATCATTCTTACCGGACGGTATGCTTCTAAAGAGTTAATTAAAAAAGCTGATCTGGTAACTGAAATGAGAGAAATAAAACACTATTATAACGAAGGAATACAAGCCCGCAAAGGCATTGAATTTTAACCCAAAACATCCAATAATAATGAATACAAAAGATAAAGGATTTAACACCAAACTCATTCATGCAGGTGCATTTGACGATGAATTCGGCAGTGCAACAGTACCTATTTATCAAACTTCAACATTTAAATTTAAAAGTGCTCAACATGGTGCAGATTGTTTTTCAGGAAAAAGTGACGGGTATATTTATACCCGCATCGGTAATCCTACCATCCGTGCTTTTGAAAAAAACATTGCTGAACTGGAAAACGGATATGATGGAATTGCTACAAGCTCAGGAATGGCTGCTATTACAAGTGTTTATATGGCATTACTGGGCGCCGGAAGCCACATTGTAAGCTCTGATGCAGTATATGGCCCGGCCCGTGGTGTTCTTGAACAGGACTTTTCTCGTTTTAATGTGGAAGCAACTTTTGTAAATACTTCCAAAGTTGAAAACATTGTTTCAGCTATTAAACCGAATACCAAAGTCATATATGTTGAAACCCCGGCAAATCCAACTATGGAGATCACCGATCTGAAAGCCTGTTCTGAAATCGCTAAAGAAAAAGGGCTAATACTGGTTGTAGACAATACATTTTGCTCCCCATTTCTTCAGAAGCCTCTTGATCTCGGTGCAGATGTTGTTCTGCATTCAATCACCAAATTTATCAATGGTCATGCTGATATTGTCGGAGGGGTTATTGTCGCCAAAGATCCTGATTTATACAAAAAGATCCGTCACTCTATGGTTTACATGGGATGCAATATGGACCCCACACAGGCATTTATGGTGATGCGCGGTGTAAAAACGCTCGCCTTGCGAATTGACAGGGCCCAGCAGAATGCAGCCAGAGTTGCTGACTTTCTTCAGAACCATCCTAAAGTATCATGGATTAAATACCCGGGACTTTCATCCCATCCTCAACATGAGCTTGCCAAAACCCAGATGACAGGATATGGAAGTATGATGAGCTTCGGACTAAAAGGAGGCTATGAAGCAGGACGCAATCTGATGGACAATGTTCATCTTGCCATTCTTGCCGTATCACTGGGTGGGGTTGAAACCCTTATACAACACCCGGCTTCAATGACACACGCCGGGGTAAGCCATGAGCACAAACTGGCTGCAGGTATTACAGATGATCTGGTGCGCTTTTCGGTAGGTATCGAAGATGCGGATGATATCATTGCGGATCTTGACCAGGCACTCAAAAACATTTAATAATTGAATATAATTTTTGAATTCACTAAGTATAAACTTCTAAATAAAAATATCATGAAATCAACATCACTATGGACACGACAGTTTCAATCTGTTGTTGATAACGGAAGAAATCACAGTCTTGTTATTGACTTACCCGAACCCAAAGGCGGAAGTAACAGTGGCCCCACAGCTTTGGAACTTTGTGTTATGAGTTTTAGTGGCTGCGTGGGAACCATATTCGCTATGGTTGCACAAAAGATGCACCTTCACTTTGAAAAGATGGAGGTAGACGTTGATGCCCGGCAAAAAGACGGGGCACCGACTATCACAGATGTGCATTTCACACTGAAAATAAAAACCCACGCCATTGAAAGCAAAGTGGAAAAATGCATTGAACATACCATGAACACCTGTCCGGTAGGCGTTTTATTCCGCCAGGCCGGTATTAATATTACCCATGAAGTGGTAATGCTCTGAAAAGAGATTTAATAAAAGAAAGTTAACATTAAAGCATGCGAATATAAATATATTTGCTTACGGGTTATATCCATAAAATAAAAACATAATTCAATAAAAAACTAATACATTATTAATGAGCACAATAGAAAAAATTCAACTCCCCGATGTAAAAAATATCATCGTTGTTGCCAGTGGAAAAGGAGGTGTAGGAAAATCAACTGTTTCAGCAAACCTTGCCATTGCATTGGCAAGAAACGGTTTTAAAACTGCGCTGGTAGATGCGGATATATACGGTCCGTCAATTCCCCGTATGTTTGGTATTGAGGACCAACGACCCGAGGTTACTGAGTTCAGTGGTGTCCAGCTGATGATACCTATTGAGAAATTTGGAGTAAAGATCATTTCCATGGGATTTTTCGCCGGCCGTAACCAGGGTTTGATATGGCGTGGACCCTTGGTTGCCAATGCCACACAACAACTCTTTCAAAATACCCATTGGGAAGAAACTGACTTTATGATCGTAGACTTCCCACCCGGAACCGGTGATATCCAGTTAACAGCCATCCAAAAACTGGATATAAGCGGTGCCATCATCGTTACAACACCCCAGGAAATATCTCTGAACGACGCCCGCAAGGCGGCTTCCATGTTTTTGAATGATCAATTGAAAGTTCCAATATTGGGGATAATAGAAAACATGTCGTGGTTTACTCCTCTACCTCACCCTGAAGAAAAATATTTTATTTTCGGACAAGGGGGTGGTAAAACCCTGGCTGATGAACTCCAAACACAATTACTGGGGCAGGTTCCCCTTGTTGCTGAACTGGGAGAAGCTGCTGAAAAAGGGCTGAGTGTTTTCGCCCAAAAGAACAAAACCGTCGTTAAAGCCTTTGAAGATATTGCGGCTAGTGTATGCCAGATGGAGTATGAGCGATGAATTTCACTTCAAATAATTAATAAATTTAATCAGACTTTGTTGAAAGTTTCGAAAATTGATTTAAATTTGTCAATAATTTAACCAATTGGTTAAACCGAAAAGATAAACCACTCAGTTATGCCTGAAAAGGATTTTAGCACTGAAGAAAAAATACTGGAAGCCGCGGCACAGGAGTTTATCCTGAAAGGAAAGTCGGGCGCCCGCATGCAGGAAATTGCCAATAATGCAGGAATTAACAAGGCTTTGCTGCATTACTATTACCGCTCGAAGGACAAACTTTTTGAATCGGTATTTACCGTAGTGATCAAAAAACTGCTCCTGACGAAAATCCTGAAAATTGTAGATGAAGAAAATGACATTATTGAATTGATCCGCAAATTTTCACAAACTTATATTGAAGTTCTTAACCGTAACCCCAGCATTCCCTTTTTTATCCTGGAAGAGATCAACAAAAACCCTGGACGGTTGGCCAATGCATTTATTAATGCAGGTTTACCTATCCAAAAGGTTTTTGATATGATAACGGATGCTGCACGTAAAGGAAAGATCAGGCCTGTGGATCCCCATCAGTTGATCATCAACCTTATTTCCATGTCTATATTTCCGCTGGTGGGAAGAAACATGATCCAACCGGTGCTTTTCCAAAATGATAAAAGAGCTTATAACAAATTTCTGGAGTCGAGAAAAACAGAAGTTGCAGACTTTATTATCCAATCCATTCAAATTAGCAAAGATTAGGAATTATGCGAAGACTCATTTTTCTTACGGGGATTTTACTCTCGGGTTTTTATGCAATATCCCAGAACAACATCACTTTGCAGGAATGCTATGAAAAAGCCATGGAGAACCATCCTGTCGGGCTGCAAAAAGCTGAACTTGAAAAGATCAGCAACCTAAATAAAGATATCATTGCATCATCCTGGTTACCCCAGTCGGTATTCAACGCCCAGGCAACTTATCAGTCAGAAGTTATTGATATTGGGGTGGAACTGCCCGGTTTTGATTTTCCTTCACCCACCCGCGATCAGTACCGCATGAGTGTGGAAGTGCAGCAAATGATCTATGATGGGGGCAGTGCAAAGAATCGCCAGAAACTACGTAAAGCACAACACCAGGCAGAGCTGAATGAAATCGAAGTACAACTCTACCAGGTGCTTGAGCAGGTTAATCAGCATTTTTTCAGACACTTTATCCTGGAAGAAAATCTTACCATCATGGATTTAACCATGGAAGAGATTTTCCAACGGCTGCATTCAGTAAGATCGGGAGTTGAAAATGGCGCTTTATTGCCGGCAAACCAGTGGGAACTGGAAGCAGAATTATTGCAACTGGAACAGAAAAAGGATGAGTTGGCTGCAATAATTACCGCCAACCTTGAAATTCTGGAAATTCTGACAGGAGAAAACCTAACCGATAAAAACCTAATGCTGCCCGGTGAAATGTTTCAGGAAGAGAAACCCTTGAACCGGCCCGAATTCAAACTCTTTGAATCAAAGAAAGAAAGTCTTTTTGCAGCATCCAGACTTTCATCCACTGCAAGGATGCCCAAGATAAGCACTTTTGCTCAGGCAGGATATGGCCGCCCAGGGTTAAATATGTTAAGTGAAGATTTCGATTTCTTTTACCTGGCCGGTATAAGGCTTACCTGGAATATATGGGACTGGGAAAAAACCCACAAAGAAAGGCAGGTACAAAAGATAAAGGCCGAAATAGTAAATACTCAGCAGCAGGTTTTTGAACAAAAGATAAACATAGCGCTGACTTCAGTTACATCTCTTATTTCGCAACTTGAAAAAACAACAGAAAAAGATTTACAAATCATTGCCTTAAGGGAAAAAATCCTGGAAAGTGCCGGATCGCAACTTCAAAACGGAGTGATCACATCCACCGATTACCTGCAGCAGTTAAATGCACTGGCCCGGGCAAAAACTGAATACCAGACCAACCAAATCAGGCTGATACAGGCCAGGGCTGAGTACAATGTAATAACAGGAAATATATATAACTAAAATCATGGCAAGGATGATAAATTATAAAGTGGCGATACTAGCAGCGATTTTGTTTGGATTTATCGGCTGCAGACTGTCGGATAATGAAACCGATGCATGGGGCAACTTTGAAGCCCGTGAAACCATCATTTCTGCGCAAGCCAATGGAAAACTTATGTATCTTGATACCGAACGCGGTCAAATGCTTGATCCGGGAGTTCTGGTGGGATTGATCGACACAACACAGTATGCATTGAATTACAGGCTGTTGATTGCAAAAAAAGAGTCTGTCAACACCAGGTTGAAAGAAATTGACGCGAATATCGCGGTACTGGAAACCCAGAATGCAAATCTGAAACGGGAATTGAACAGGGCAAAGAACCTTTTAAAAGACCAGGCCGCCACACAACAGCAGGTAGAAGAACTGGAAGGCAAAATTCAGGTGATCGAAAGCCAGATACAGGCTGCCCGAACGTCAAAAAATACAGTGATAGCAGAGTCGAATGCCATGGACACACAGATTGCCCTTGCCCGCGAGCAGCTGGATAAGTGCAAAATCATAAACCCGGTTAATGGAACCATTCTGGAGAAATATGCCGAATCCCACGAACTTGTGATGCCGGGCAAAGCCCTTTACAAAATTGCTGACTTATCTGAAATGGAACTAAAAGTATATGTTAGCGGAAGCCAGTTGCCCCACATAGCCCTGGGACAAAAAGTAAAGTTGCTTATTGATGAAGATAAAAAAAGTAACCGCTCCATGGAAGGTACGATAAGCTGGATCTCTTCCCGCGCCGAATTTACCCCCAAAACCATACAAACCAAAGAAGAAAGGGTGAACCAGGTGTATGCAGTTAAGATCACTGTCGAAAATGACGGAAGTATCAAAATAGGAATGCCAGGGGAAGTGGTGTTTGAATAACGACATGAAAATTAAAACCCAAAATATCACCAAATCCTACGGTACCATCAAAGCCCTTGATGATGTCAGCTTCCAGGTCGATCATGGTGAGCTCTTTGGAGTTATTGGTCCGGATGGTGCCGGTAAGACCACATTATTCAGGATTCTTACCACATTACTTATACCTGACCAGGGTGATGCCTGGATGAACGATATGCACACAGTAAAGGATTACAAAGCCATCAGAAAAATTCTGGGTTATATGCCCGGCAAATTTTCACTGTACCAGGATTTGAGCGTAGAAGAAAATCTTAAGTTCTTTGCTTCCATTTTTGATAAGAAATTTGACAAGGACTTCGCACTGATCAAAGATATCTACGCGCAGCTTGCCCCTTTCAAAACAAGGCTGGCCGGCCATCTTTCCGGTGGGATGAAGCAAAAACTTGCCCTTTGCTGTGCCCTGATCCACACTCCCGAAATACTGGTACTTGATGAACCCACAACGGGTGTGGATGCCCTGTCGCGCAGCGAGTTCTGGGATATGATCACCGGATTGAAGAATGAAGGTATCACAACCATCGTTTCGACCCCCTACATGGACGAAACTGCCCGCTGCGAGCGGGTGGCACTGATACAGAACGGGCGTATCCTTCAAATAGATACCCCCCGAAAAATCATTGAATCTTTTCAAAGAAAACTTTTCTCAGTAAAAACCAACAATCTTTACAAGGCAATCACCGACCTGAAGGCGTTTGATTCAACCCATGCCGTTTATCCCTTTGGGCAAACCATTCACTTTGTGCCAAAAGATGAAGGACTTGAAAAAAATAAAATACAGGAATATCTGGTGAAGGCCGGCCATGAAAATTTAGAAGTGGAACCCGACCGGCCGGATATCGAAGACTGTTTTATGGAACTGATGCGCAATGAATAACCAGGAAAAACATATCATCATCAGCGCCCGGGATATGGTGAAACGATTTGGCCACTTTACGGCCAACGACCACCTGAACTTTGATGTGTACAAAGGTGAGATTTTTGGTTTCCTGGGAGCCAATGGTGCCGGCAAAACAACTGCCATCAGAATATTATGTGGTTTATCCAAACCTACTTCGGGTGAAATAAAGGTTGCAGGACTGGATGTTTATCGCAATGCCAATGAAATTAAAAAGAATATCGGCTATATGAGTCAGAAGTTTTCCTTGTACGAAAATCTGACCGTGTGGGAAAACATCCGGTTTTTCGCAGGCATTTACGGGATGCGGCTGAAAGACATCAAAGCAAAGGGCATGCAAATGCTCGAAAGACTTGAAATTGAATATCTGCGCGATAAGCTCATTGCTTCCCTGCCCACAGGCTGGCGTCAGAAACTGGCTTTTTCCATTGCCATATTTCATGAACCGCAGATCGTATTTTTGGATGAACCCACCAGTGGGGTGGATCCGGTAACAAGAAAACAATTCTGGGAAATGATCTACGAAACAGCACAAAACGGTATGACTGTTTTTGTAACCACGCACTACATGGATGAAGCCGAATATTGTGACAGGGTTACCATCATGACCGAAGGAAAGATCATAGCACTTGACACACCGGAGCAATTGAAAAAACAATATAATGCAGAGAGTATGGATGAAGTTTTCAGGAAATTGGCGAGAAATATTGAATGATAATTAATGGATAGAACGCAGATTTCGCGGATGATCATGATGTTTTATGATCAAAAAAATACAAAAAATCATAACCAATCATAAAAATCAGCGTCATCAGCGTTACAAAAAAATCTCAAATGAACCGTTTCACAGGCTTTGTAAAAAAGGAATTCCTTCACATCATACGCGATTTACGCAGCATGCTTATCCTGTTTGGGATTCCTGTAGTGCAGATCCTGCTATTCGGATATGTCCTTTCCAATGAAATCAGGAATGCCAATATTGCCATTCTCGATCATTCGCACGATGAGATCACCGCCCAGATCACTCAAAAACTGCTTTCTTCAGGTTATTTCCGGTTAAAAGAAACCCTTGATTCGCCCCATCAGATTGAACCTTTGCTCAAGAGTGGCAAAGTAAGACAGGTTATTATTTTTGAACCCGACTTTGGAAAAAAACTGGTGCGCGAAAACAAAGCCCATGTGCAGATCATTGCCGATGCGTCAGACCCCAACACCGCCAACTTACTGGTGAGTTACAGCAGAGCCATTATCTCAGAATATTTTCTTGAATCCGGAGAAACCAAATCTCTTCCGCTGCAAATTGACCAGGAAGTGCGAATGCTTTACAACGAAGAACTGAAAGGGGTATTTATGTTCGTTCCGGGTACCATGGCATTGATCCTTATGCTGCTTTCCGCCATGATGACTTCCATTTCCATTGCACGCGAAAAAGAACTGGGAACCATGGAAGTGCTCCTTGTTTCACCACTTCGTCCGACCCAGATTGTACTGGGAAAAGTAACCCCATACATTGGAATGGCATTTATCAATGCAGTAGTAATAATTGCTCTTGGAGTATTTGTTTTTGACATGCCTGTGCTTGGAAGCCTTACACTACTTATGGCCGAAAGCCTGTTGTTTATTTGCATGGCGCTTTCGCTGGGAATACTGATCTCAACCAAAGCCAAATCGCAGCAGGTGGCTATGTTCATCTCCATGTTTGCCTTCATGCTTCCCACCATGTTGCTGTCCGGATTTATTTTCCCAATAAAGAATATGCCTTTGCTGCTTCAATGGATATCTCATATAATTCCTGCAAAATATTACATCATCATCATCAAAAATATAATGCTCAAAGGGACAGGATTTTGGTTTGTGTGGAAAGAGACCCTGATCATTGCCGCTATGATGATTGCTTTTATTGTTGCCAGTGTGCGAATGTTTAAAGTAAGACTGGAGTAAGCTATGAGAACCATCCTGTTCATACTGCAAAAGGAGTTCATCCAGATCTTTCGCGACAAAACCATGTTGCCGATGATCATCCTTGTACCCATCATACAGATGCTGATCCTGGTAAATGCCGCTACATTTGAGCTAAGAGACATCAGTATGGTGGTGGTTAACCAGGATATGACGGTTGCTTCACGCAATTTGATCTCCGGTTTTGAAGGTTCAAAGTTTTTCAGTGTTCATTATGAGTTCTCGGTGATCAAGGCCCATGAATCCTTACTCGATAATACCGCTGATGTGATACTGGTTATTCCCCCGGATTTTGAGCGCGATCTCTACAGGGAGAAATCAGCATCAGTTCAGATACTCATAAATGCCATTGACGGAATGGCTGCAGGGTTGATCAATGTGTACACGGGGAGCATCATCAATGACTATCGGCAATATATGCTCATCGAGTGGATGAATATTAAAACCCGTTCTTCGGTTATTCCCGTCGAAATAAGCCACCAGTTCTGGTACAATCCCAATCTTACCTACTCCATATATATGTTACCGGGTATCCTGGTTATACTGGTAACGATCATCGGCATGTTTCTTACGGCCATCAACATTGTAAGGGAAAAAGAAAAAGGAACCATCGAACAGATCAATGTTACTCCTATCTTAAAATACCAGTTTATCATCGGGAAACTCATCCCCTTTCTCATCATCGCCCTTTTTGAGCTTGCTTTCGGTCTTACAATCGGACGAATATTTTTTGGTCTACCCATGCTGGGAAGTTTATGGTTACTTTTCCTGGTAGCTATTGTATTCTTACTGGTCGCTCTGGGGCTGGGACTGTTATTGTCGGCCATTTCATCCACCCAGCAGCAGGTTATGTTTACCATTTTTTTCTTCCTTCTGATGTTTATCCTGATGAGCGGCATCTTCACCCCTACCGAAAGCATGCCCCACTGGGCACAAAAACTCAATATCATCAACCCCTTTACATATTTCATGAGGGCACTGCGAATGATATTATTAAAAGGTTCAGGGATAAAGGACATCCTTAATGAGCTGATCTCACTCAGCATTTATGCAGTTATTGCGTTGAGTTTTGCGGTATGGAGGTATAGGAAAACGATATAGATACTCCACAAGAATCGAAAAAATCAAACTAATGAACCAATAATTCCATTTATTGCAACGCAGATTTTTTCTTAACTTCACAAAAATTTATCTGACCAATGAAAAAGACAGAGATCCTTTTACTTTCATTCTCCATGATGATTTTCATTTGTTGTCAGTCGGTTTCCGACGGTCAGAGCCAAAATGCTGAGAAAAATGAAAACGATCCATTCATATGCAAAACCAATGATAAATTAAATACATATGTTCTTACTGAAGATAGCCTTATATTTTTCAAAGCTATTCAACATCTAGAACCAGGTTTTATTCAAATACCGGATTCACCAGAAACATCTTCAGTTATAATAAGTACGGCTCAATTCTTTCTCAACACCCCCTACGCAGCCCACACCCTTGAAATCCCCGGCGAAGAACAACTGGTGGTTAATCTGCGTGAAATGGATTGCACCACTTTCGTGGAATACGTAGTAGCTTTTACCCTTTTGATCAAAGATAACCGGACTGACTTTGAGCGATTTACCCGGTTACTGGCCTGCTTAAGGTACCGGGATGGAATAATTGATGGCTATCCATCACGATTGCATTATTTTACCGAATGGTTACAAAATAATGCCAACAAAGGAATTCTTAAAATAGTAAGCAATAAAATCAGCGATAAGCTCTATAATTCGGATGTGTTCTTCATGTCGTCCAATCCCGGACTATACAGCCAGCTTGAAAACCCGGAATACGTTTCCAGAATTAAAGAAACGGAGAAAGTTATTTCGGGTTTTGAAATGAATTTTATTCCTAAAAATGATATCATAAAAATTGAAGATCAGATTGAGGACGGAGATATCATTGCCTTTACCACCGATATTGCCGGACTGGATGTCTCCCATACCGGTTTTGCTATTCATCAGAATGGCCGGTTGCATTTACTGCATGCTTCCACCCGCTCTAACCAGGTTGAAATATCACCTGTACCATTAAGTGAATACCTTGCCCCCATGGGTCGGGTTACAGGAATTCTGGTGGGTCGATTAACAATACCCTGGTAATCTGCTGAATCATAAACTGATTAATATGTTTGAAAATATCCATAAACTGGCAAGCCAATTTGTGCAATTCACACCCAAAGAAAGGTTGATATTTGAGAATGCATTCACATTCAAACAAATACCTAAGAATTATACTTTGGTTAAAGAAGGTGTTATTGCCGATGAAATTTATTTCATAAACAAAGGGTTGTTAAGACTTTACTACAATAAGGAAGGAGAATATATTACGGGGTACATTTTTCGTGAACACCTTTTTGCATCAAGTTACGACAGTTTCCTGCAAAGAGCCCCCAGCAACCAGTATCTTGAGAGTCTTGAAGAAAGTGAATTGCTCGCCATAACTTACAACAGATTGGAAGAGCTTTATACGGACCTTCCTAAAATGAACATACTTGTGCGCAAAATTGCCGAACAACGTTTTATTAATGCGCAACAGATTTTATCTTCTTTCCTGATTGACAGTCCTGAGGTCCGCTATAAAAAGTTTGCAGAAATGAACGGAGACCTTTTCCTGAGAATACCCCATCACATTATTGCATCATACCTGGGTATTACGCCTGTTTCATTAAGCAGAATAAGAAAAAGAATAATAAAAAAAACCTGAATTGATTTCTTTACAAATGTTAATGGTTTCCGGCCTTATGCTGTTTTAACTTTGAATCAAAATATTAAATATCAGAAATATGAAAAATCAAATTAAAACAGAAATCGTAATCAACGCATCCAAAGAAAAAGTCTTTTCCATACTTACCAATCTTCAGGATTATGAAAAGTGGAACCCATTTATTATAAAAAGCGAGGGAAAGCCCCTTGAAGGAACCAAAATAAAAAACACAATGATGAATGGAGAAAAAACCGCCACCTTCAAACCCAGGCTTGTAAAAGTCAGGAAAAATGAAATTTTCGAATGGATCGGACATCTTGGATTTAAGGGACTATTTGACGGACATCATTATTTTCATATTAAGCAAATTTCTGAAAATCAGGTCAACCTGGTCCATGGAGAGAATTTTTCAGGTATTTTGTCATCGTTTATTCTTAAAAAAATCGGGGATCAAACCCGAAAGAACTTCGTTGCCATGAACGAAGCCCTGAAATTGCAGGCCGAAGTGAAAAATTGAAACTGAAACTGTATATCCAATTCATCAAATACAAGCTTAATCGTTATTATTCAAAGCTAAAACCCTGATTATGTCAGGATTATTTATAGCAAAGTTGGTTTTCTTGAAATGTTTGTTTAATTTTAACACATATGAATCAGGTTTTTAGATTCATTCTAAAGATTTATTCACCAAAAGCTATGACTATGGATGTTTTTAACAAAGTTGCAGGAAGGTATGTATTTGCCCTTCCTTTTTTAATTTTTGGAGTATTCCATTTTATGGATGCCGGTAACATGGCAGGCATGATCCCGGGCTGGTTACCCGGTGGCGTTTTCTGGGTGTATCTTACCGGGCTTGCATTAATTGCAGCATCTATAAGCATGATGATTAAGGTCATGGACCAACTGGCCTCTTTTCTGCTGGGAGTAATGCTTATTCTTTTTGTGCTTTTTCTGCATCTGCCCGGAGCCCTGGATGGAGATCAGGCATCAACTACCAATCTCCTGAAGGATATGGCCCTTGCAGGTGGTGCATGGTTATATGCAGGTTATGCCGCTAAAACTGCCGCATAAAATTATCATAACTATTTATTCTGTTTAGTCAGAAAAAAGGTCTCATTTTTTTGAGACCTTTTTTTTATGGAAAAACCTAAAAGTTGAGACTCATTTCTCAAAAGTTGAGACCTCCGGCTGCTCCTTTTGTAACAATTTTGCATCGTAAATAAAATGTGTTCATTCATTAAGATCAATCATACAGCGAATTGGAATTCATTTTGCCACTGTAACAATTTTAAAAAATACAGACCATAATGTTCAAATTATCACCTTTTAAACTTTTTCAACTCTTAAACTCAAAAAAATGAAAACAGCAATAATTTACGCAACTACTCATGGAACTACCGAAAAAGTGGCTTTAAAAATGCAAAAATTGGCAGAACCGGGAAACACATTCCTGTTTAATCTTAAAGAAGGTTCACCCTTTGACCTTAATGCTTTTGATGCGATCATAGTCGGTGGATCCGTTCATGCAGGCATGCTCCAGAAAAGGGTTAAAGACTTCTGCAAAGAACACACACTGGAATTACTGCAAAAACCTCTTGGACTATTCCTTTGCGGGATGAATGAACCGGAATATGAGCAACAACTGGAAAAAAATTATCCTGAAATACTTCGTCAGCATGCTACAGCAATGGATACCCTGGGTGGTGAATTCCTTTTTGATAAAATGAATTTTTTTCAGAAAATGATTGTAAAAAAGATCAGCGGAATATCCGAGTCTGTTCATAAAATCAATGATGATAAGATTAACGAATTCGTATCAGGAATGAAACTGATTAATCAAAATTAAAAGGATCTGACTCCACCGGAGTCATATATTTATGGGTAACAATATTTTCTATAAACATCCGACCCCAGTCGGGGACAAATAAATGTGGTTAACACGATAAATTTTTAAATTCATAAATTTCAGAAAACATGCAAAACAAAAGAACCTTAACAATACTTGTTATCATCATCGTAATATTCTCAGGAATATCAAGCCTTACCGGAATTCTGACCAAACAGGGTCCCGGGGTGTATGAATATGAAACCATCAGGGGAAAAACCGTTGAAATATACGGGAAAGGAGTATATCAGCATATGACAGCAGATGTGGCCATACAAGGCATAGCACAGGATTATGTTACATTCTTTCTTGCGATTCCGTTTTTACTATTTGCGCTGTGGTGGTATAGAAAAGGATCACTTAAAGGCCATTTTCTTCTGGCAGGAATATTAGGATATTTCTTTGTTACCTATCTTTTTCCATCTAAGACCAACTATAACACCCTTTGGGTCGGCAAATCTTACATCCGTTACGTCACCATCGACAACCTTATAACCGTTAAAGGTCTGTGGCAATGCTTTTCCTTTTTTCACGTCAAAAACAACTGCTACATTAAAATCTTGTTGCAATAACATTTCACATACCTGCCAGTTCCTACCTGTATAAGACATAGTAAGATGATAGTTTGCCGGAATGTTTTTGAATTTATTGGGATTTTTTGTATAATCATAAAACACATCATTTGGGAATAATTCAAAGATGTTTTTACCATTAACACGTATGTTTGCCCAATCAATATCAGATGTACCGTTTAACCGTATTGAATAAGCAAAACCTTTTTGAATAGCAAGGTTTTTATGTGCTTCAATTTCAGCAATTAGCCACTGCATAAAAAAGTTGGTTTGTTCAAAAAGTAATGCAGATTTTTTATTGCGGCAATCTACAATCATTGTTTTACCACAAAGTTCTTCCATACCTGCACGTCCGGAGGTATTTAAGCAACCCATACGACATTCAGGAGTTGAATGTGAACAAGTATTATAACCTGAAAAAGTGCCTTTTTTTTCATTTGACCATCT
>CAYXIT010000029.1:0-16696 GCA_964465275.1 uncultured Bacteroidales bacterium
AGTCCTCCGCCATTTCCTCTAAGATCAATAACCAGGGATTCGGCGCCATGTTCTTCTTGTAATTTATTAAAAGCATCACGTACATCTCTGCCTGCATTTTGAGTAAAGCTGGTAAGTTTAATGTAGCCGGTTTTGTCGTCGATCATTCCGTACCAGGGAATATTATCAATCTGAACTACCTCACGTTCCATTGTAACGGTGAGTGTTTCATCATATCCGCTTCTTCTAATTTCTATAACTACTTCTGTACCGGGTTGTCCTTTGAGTAAAGTACTTACTTCTTCCTGTGTTCGGTTTTTGGCATCCTGCCCGTTGATATTCAGTATTTTATCGCCGGGTAAAAGACCGGCTTTATTTGCAGGAAACCCTTCATAAGTCTCGGAAATAAAAATATAATCTCCTCTTCTCATGATAAGCGCACCAATACCTCCGTACTGTCCGGTGGTCATAAACCGATAATCCTCTATTTGAGATTCAGGAATGAAGTTAGTATAAGGATCGAGTGATTCGAGCATCTCATCGATACCGGTTTTTATAAGTTCAGCAGTATTCACATCGTCAACGTAATTGATAACCAACTCGCGGAACAATGTATTGAAAATATCAAGATTTTTGGCTATTTCGAAATTATTACTCACATAAGCTGTTGAAAGGAAAGCAGTTAGAGTAATGGCAACAAACGCTAAAATTGCTGAAGATTTTCTGAAATGTTTTTTCAGGTTTTTCATAGTAGTATTTTTATTAAAAGATCAGGGAACCGGATCGTATCCGCTGCCACCCCAAGGATGACATGATGATATGCGTTTGATTGTATACCATCCACCTTTAAATGGTCCATGTTTCTTCAGCGCTTCTACTCCGTATTGCGAGCAGGTGGGTGTATAACGGCATGATGGCGCGAAAAACGGTGAAATTGCGCCCTGATAAAAACGTATTAATATGATAAAAAACCATTCCAATACTTTTTTAAAAGCCCGCCAGATGCCTTCAATCAATCGCATGATTCGGGTTGTTGTGATATTTTTTGAAATAATTTTTGTAAAGATACAATGATTTTTGCTTCTATGTCGGGGTAGCTTAGTACAGGTTTGGCTGTATAAATTATCCCCAAAATGCAGAAGCAATTCTTTTCATTAAGAAACGTATAAAGTTCTTGTTTGTTATTACGATAGGCCTCTTTAACAAGTCTTCTGATTCTGTTGCGTTTAACTGCTGATTTGTGTTGCTTTGCAGGAACACCGGTCAGGCATTTAGCAGGTTGGAGAAAGTAGGCATTAGCAGGTATTTTGCGTTGGGGGAACGAAGGGTTCTGGAGTTTTTGAATTGGGTTCTGAAGTTTATCAAGACCATTGAAAAAATAAGGACTTCCGGCAAAAAATATCTTTTCCAGGTTCGGGTCAATGGTTTTCCAAAAAATCCGGAATGGGTATTCCTGAAATTGATTGCCTTGTTCGAAAAGGAGTTTCTTTAACGTAAAATTACACAGCCTTTCCTCTTTGGATAAACTGTTTAACTTCATTTGTTTGGCGGGGTGAGCCATATCGGTTGGCTATTTTTTGCCTTTGTTGTTTTGAAGGTATTGCTCAATGGCCATAGTCATAGATGGAGCTTCTGATGTCGGAGCTTTTATCTGGCATGTAAAACCTGCATCTTCAATGGCACTTATTGTGGCGTGGCCAAAACCTGCAATAATCATTTCGTTTTGCTTGTAATCCGGGAAATTCTTTTGCAATGATTCAACCCCGAAAGGGCTGAAAAATACGATCATATGAAATGAATCAATTTCAATATCATCTACCAAATCAGGTACAGTATTGTAAATGGGGGCAATCACGTGATTGATTTTATTGGCTTTAAGCAATTCGGGTATATCCTTATTGTGGTTTACCGAGCATGGGAAAAAGAATGTTTCGTTCTTTTGTTTTTTTATCAGTTCGAGCAGTTCGGGAAATTTGCTTTTCCCGAAAAATATTTTTCTTTTCCTGTACTGTACATATTTTTGAAGATAAAGAGCAATAGCTTCTGATACACAAAAATACTTCATGCTTTCAGGAATAGCAACACGCAACTCATCACACAAACTAAAAAAGTGATCTACAGCATGCCTGCTGGTAAAAATTATTGCGGTATAATCTAATATGTTGATTCTCAGCTTGCGAAACTCTTTGTTATCAACACTCTCAATTTTTATCAGTTTCCTGAAAGTAAGGTTTAAATTATACTGCCTGGCAAGATCTGAATAGGGTGATTTTTCATTGTCAGGCTGGGGTTGAGATATAAGTACATTTTTAATTTTCAAAGCTGCTCTCCTTTTTGGTTTAACGTTTTTGGTTTTCTGTTTTACGGGAGTTAAATATATAATTTGTTTATCCCGCTGTTTATCAGTAAGTTAAAAGGTCCCTGGCAATTTTTAATACTATAATTAAGGGTGCAATTTCGATGGCGCAAAGATACAAAATTAAATAATACACCGAAAAGTTCAGGCTCTTATGGCCAATGTATGCTCCTCTTATGATTTTGAAGACATTAAGTAATATGAAAATAATCCAGGCAAAGCCTGTGAAATGAATACTTTGATTAAAAACATCAATTATTAAAACAGGAAGTAATACAATTCCTATCCACTGATTGATGGTTAAAATATTAAGAAAATATAATCTAGTTGCATTTTCAGTTCTGAAAATCCAGGCAATGAAACGTACAACAATATATTTTACAAACAGAAAAATACTTATAGCTATAGCACTATACCCTATTTGTATAACTACCGGTGAATTATCAATAAAACCGATGCCTCCAAAATTTCTAATACTTAAAAAAACAAATACTGCAAAAACAACAATGAAGTTGAAAAACAGGAAGAATGAAACCCAGTTATCCATTATGCCTCCTTCTCTTTCCAATTGATTAAAGTGTCTTGCTGAAAATGCAGCCAGCAATGTTTCTCTGAATCTGAGGGGGAAAAGAAAGTTGGCAAGACCGAGCACCAGCAGTGTTATTAAAAAAGTTATAGTAAAAATGTCATTATCAGGTTTTTTCGTTTTGTTCTTTATTTCCTTCTCTATAAAAACAGTTGGTAGCTCATGGTTACCATAAAGTTCTGCTGCCGGATATATTCTGTTTGTACTATAATTTTCGGGCTTTGTAAGAACAATATCCCAGGGAACCCCAAAGGCAAAAGTACTGTCAAATCTGGTTATTTCAGGCTGAATTCTTTCAACGGGTGCTGTTGGAAGAGATTCCCGGCGAGGTTCCTGAACCGGCTCAGTTACTTTTAAAGTGTCTTTAACTGGTATCTCTCTTAGAGTCTCAAGGGGGATAGTGTCAGGCTCAACCGGTGAGATCAGGGTATCGGAAGGCTCCTGTAATGTGTCAACGATAGGAGGAGTTGGTGGAGGTAATGTGTCTTGCTGACTTGGCAGGTTTTCTCTAATTGTATCGAAGGTTTCAGCAAAACTATGGATATAATCATTGTGAATATTATGTAAGAGTAAATCTGCCCGGGAGATAGAGGGAGATGCCACTATTATGATGACAAATGAAGTAAGCCAAACATACAACAAATGTTTTTTATGCATAACCCCCGGTTTTTTTGCAAAGGTAAATCAAATTTCAAGGAATAAATCAGTGTTTCTCATAATTGACTATAATGCAAACAGAATCTTTCATCATGCACTATCGATCAGAATGATGTTATTAGCTTAACAATTGTTTAATAGTAAAACCCATAAAGTTGTGTAAAAAAACATCAGTCGCCCTTTGAAGGGTCACAAATAAATTCTAATTTTGCTGTCCGTTGACTATCAATATTTTTTCACCACAAAATAAGCTCAGGAATGGATTTATTAGCATCAATAAAAGCCAATGCAAAAAAGCATGATAAACGCATTGTGCTGCCCGAGGGTACTGAAGAACGAACATTAAAGGCAGCTGATGAATTATTAAAAGAAAAGATAGCCAGGATAATATTGCTGGGCAATAAAGATGAAATTGAAAGCCTTTCAGAACAATACGGTTTAAATCATATATCAAAAGCAACTATTATTGATCCGGAAAATCATCCCGATAAGAAACTCTATATTGATTTGCTTTTCGAGATTCGTAAAAACAAGGGATTAACCAAAGATGAGGCTGCAAAACTGGTTGAAGATCCGTTGTATCTGGCTACTCTTTTGATCAAAAACGGAGATGCTGACGGCGAAGTTGCTGGTGCTGCAAATGCCACCGGTAATGTGCTGAGGCCCGCTTTTCAGATTGTGAAAACTTTGCCGGGAATTAGTGTGGTTTCCGGAGCATTCATTATGATTATGCCGGATAAAAAATGGGGCGAAAATGGCATCCTTGTATTTGCCGATTGCGCTGTTCATCCCGATCCTACAGCTGAAGAACTTGCACAGATTGCAGTAATGACTGCACAAACAACTCAGGCTATTGTTGGTGTTGAACCTCGTGTAGCGATGTTGAGTTTCTCAACGAAAGGTAGTGCCAACCATCCTATGTGTGATAAGGTAATAGAAGCAACCCAACTTGCTAAACAAATGCAACCCGATTTGAAAATTGACGGTGAGTTGCAGGCTGATGCAGCTATAGTGGAAGCAATAGGAAAGAGCAAAGCTCCGGATAGTGAAATTGCCGGGAGAGCTAATGTTCTTGTTTTCCCCACGCTGGAAGTTGGTAATATTGCCTATAAGCTTGTACAACGATTGGCCGGAGCCGAAGCCGTTGGTCCTGTTCTGCAGGGAATGGCTGCTCCTATTAATGACCTTTCAAGGGGTTGCTCAGTTGATGATATTGTTAACCTGGTGGCAATTACTGTAAATCAGGCTGCAAGGAAATAAAAAATACTAATAATATCACTAAACAGTTTTAACATATTTAATCAAAATAATTCGAATGAAAATCTTAGTATTAAACTGCGGAAGCTCTTCCATCAAGTATCAACTAATAAACATGGCCAACAACGCTGAATTGCTGGCCAAAGGTCTTCTGGAAAGAGTAGGATTGAAGGACAGTGAACTTAAGCACCAGTCAAAAGGAAAAGATAAATATTATCTTATTCAGGACATATCTAACCATGAGGTAGGCATTGACTTAATATTAAAAGTTTTGCTTGATCAGGATTATGGTGTTATTTCCAATGTTAATGAAATTCTGGCAGTTGGACACAGGGTTGCTCATGGGGGCGAGAATTTTAGCGCCAGTGCTCTTATAACATCAGAGGTTAAGAAAAATATTGAAGATGTAATTGAATTAGCTCCTTTGCATAATCCGGCCAATCTCAATGGTATTGTATCAATGGAGAAGCTAATGCCCAATGTTCCGCAGGTAGCCGTTTTTGATACAGCATTCCATCAGACCATTCCGCAACACGCATATATGTATGGACTACCCTATGAGCTTTATGAGGAGGACAAAATCCGTCGCTATGGTTTTCACGGTACAAGTCATAAATTTGTTTTTGAAACTGCGTGTGACGCATTGTTCATGCGTCGCGATAACATAAGGGCAATTACCTGCCACCTGGGCAACGGAGCGTCAATTTGTGCTATCAAAAATGGTAAATCAGTAGATACTTCTATGGGACTTACTCCCGTTGAAGGCTTAATGATGGGAACCCGCACCGGTGATCTTGATCTTGGTGCCTTACTTTATATCATGAAGAAAAAAGATCTTGAAGCAGCCAACAATCTTATCAACAAAAAGAGTGGAGTACTGGGTGTTTCCGGTATTTCTTCTGATATGCGTGATATTGAAACTGCTGCCTGGAAAGAAGGTAACAAAAGAGCTGATCTTGCCCTTGAAATGTATAATTACAGAATCAGAAAGTATATTGGTTCTTATGCAGCCGCAATGGGTGGTGTAGATCTTATTGTTTTTACAGGAGGTGTAGGGGAGAATGGTCCCGAAACGCGCGAAGCAGTTTGCAAAGGGCTCGAATTTCTTGGTGTTGCTTTTGACGCTGAAAAAAATACAGGTTTACGAGGTAAACTTGATATGATTTCAAAACACGACTCAAAAGTAAAAGTAATGGTGGTCCCCACCAATGAAGAGCTTGTTATAGCTCATGATACCCTTCGCATAGTTTCTCATAAAGATGAAAACGAGGAAATTTAGTTTTAGGTTTCTATAATTAAAAAAAGGTGCTTGTTTTTAAAACAGAGCACCTTTTCTATTTACCAGCAAGCCTGATGCCTACGCTGAATGGCACTAATTCAGGACCTTTATCATCTTTAAAAAGATTGTTCAGGGCATAGGTCGCAAACAGGTTTACCCGGCCCCATCCGATACGTCCGGTAAGATCAAAGCGGAAGGGTGGCACGTGAAAGTCGTGATTATTTTTTTCTTTACGCTTCTTGCCATTTTCGTCGGTTACATATTTCATATGGGTGCCAATACGGGTTCCAAGAATAACTCCACCGGCAAGATGGAATTTATCGGTTTGGCGTGGACCATGTGTTTGGAATTCAAGCATCAATGGCAGGTTGATCCACGTTACGGTCATTTTGTTTTTTGTAATGTCATTAATGGTATCCTCATAAAAACTCAGACCATCATTTTCGTAAACAACCCGTGTCTGGTTATCAAAACGGTAATTGTTGAAGCCAAGTCCAAGCCCGCTGACAAGTCCAAGGTTATTTGAAATTATTGGAAAATTCTGCTGCCAAAGGTTCAGGTTTACAACAACTGATTTGTTATATCTCAAATCAATATATTCTGCATCACCTGAAAGGGTTAGACTGTTATCGGGAGTGAGATATCCGTTGACACCCATTTCAAAACCTGACCAGTTGCTACGGAAGGATTTGGATTTGCGTGTTTCCATTTTAACATTTTCTAAATCATCATCCTGAATGATAAGCATGTCACGCCCGCCGAAGCGTATGCGTGTTGTATCGCCCGATGCAGAAGTAGTGCCCAGGTTTGCCTGGCTACCGTTAACTGAACCCATTCCTGATGTTTTGATCTGCAAAGATTCGGGTTCTTTATCAAAGGTTACCCTGGATGTGCCGCTTGCATTTGCATCAAGAAAATCACTTGCATTAACCCTTGCATGCGAAGCACCGATAACTTTAATAACGGTTGTTTCGGTTGATAGCTGCTCACCTTTTAATTGGGATGCACCGGAAGCTGAGCCAGTGTGATGATCTGCCACTCCTGATACTACAAGACTCGATGCGCCCGAGATTTTTGTCTCCAATGCAGTTGTATTTACGTCCATTGCAGCAGATGTGGCACCGGACAAGTCAACTGTAAGTGCTCCTGTTTCAATGGTATTGTTGGATTTGAAGCCGGCCGTGCCTGAAAGCTTTACGAAGTTGAGTTCAGGACTCATGATGCGTGCCTTAAGGGTTGCATTACGGGTTGAACCTTTAAAAGTAAGATGTAATACACCATCTTTAACGTTTGTTTCAACATTGTCAAGGTTCGATTCTTCAGTTTCAATTTCAACAAACCAGGATTCATCCTGGGTAAATTCTATTTTGAAAATGCTTCCGGCACTAATGCCTGTAAAGCTTTCTGTTTGTATTACTTCTGTTATTGTTTGTGATTTAACACTACCGGCTGAAAATATTATGAGGCCTAATAACAGAATACTTGATTTTATTGAATTCTTTGTTTTCATTGTTGGAAATTTTAAAAGGTTTGTAATCATGGTTGCTAAAGGGAAAAATTCTTGTTTTATGGTATTTATTATTTTGTTTTTTATATGGGTTTGATACTTCCTAGTCCACTTTTGCTGACCCTTGTCTGTTCGGGTTCTCCGGCATATCGTATGCTTACTACTCCCGATAAATTGGCATCAAGCATTTCAGTAGCAAAAACATCAGCAGAACCTGCACCACTTAGTTTAATGGTTGTAATCCGGGTAACAAGATCAACACATTTCATTGATGAGGCACCGCTCAATGTAACATCATGTTCATCAGCACTGCCGGTAATTCCGATGCTTCCTGCACCCGAAACTTTTGTCATGAGTTTATCTACGTCTACATCAAGATCAATATCTCCTGCCCCGCTTACATGCAGTAATAATTCCTCAGATGCAAGAGTATAATCGGCTTCAAGACTGGTTGCTCCGGATAAATTGATTTTATCAAGTTTATCTGTTGTAATAAACACATGAAGGCGTGTAGGTCGATAAACATGATTACTTTCCATTTCTAATTCAAGTTTATTCCTTTTCACACTGAAACCAATGTATTCATGAATGTTTTCATCTGTTTCAATGCGGATGTTGGGTTCATCACCCTTTACAAGGAAAATTTTAAACATACCGGATGCATCAATTTCATTGAAGGCATCTAGTTTTTCTTCTACAGAAATAACATTGCCATCCCCTTTAATGGCATTCGCGTCAAATCCGCATGACTGCAATCCCAAAATAAGTATAAACAAGGGAAGCAGAATGTTGAGTTTTTGTTTTTGATTTTTCATTTGAAAATAATTTAATGATCAACAATTGTGAATTTTGTCTTTAGGACGGTTTCATATGAAAAAAGTTACAGGTAAATTAAAAAAAAATAAAAAAGGCCACATGTTCTTACATATGACCTTCAAAGTTATACCAGATAATATCAGTAAGCAGATATAAACTGTTTCAGAAATCGTAAATCATTTTCAAAATACAATCTGAGGTCATTTACCATGTATTTAAGCATAGTAATTCGTTCGATTCCCATACCAAAAGCATAGCCTGTATAAACAGTACTATCGATACTACAATTTTCAAGTACATTGGGGTCAACCATTCCGCAACCCATGATCTCAACCCATCCTGTTCCCTTACAGATATTGCAACCTTTACCTTTGCAAAACGGGCATGAAACATCAACCTCAGCGCTGGGTTCGGTAAAGGGAAAGTAGGATGGTCTGAGCCTGATCTTAGTTTCAGGGCCGAAAAATTCACGTGCAAAATGGTTGAGCACATGCTTAAGATCCGCAAAGGAAACGCCTTTATCAATATACAACCCTTCAACCTGGTGAAAGATACAATGTGCACGTGCTGATATTGCTTCATTGCGGAACACCCTTCCCGGCGAAATAGTCCGTATAGGTGGTTTTTGGTTATTCATTACCCTTACCTGTACAGAAGATGTGTGTGTACGCAATGCAATATCAGGATTTTTTTCCACAAAAAAAGTGTCCTGCATATCTCTTGCAGGATGATCTTCAGCAAAATTCAATGCTGAAAAGTTATGCCAGTCATCTTCTATTTCAGGACCTTCAGAAATAACAAACCCGATTTTTTCAAATATTGAGTTAATCTGATTTCTTACAATAGAAATAGGATGCCGGCTTCCGGCTTTATTGAAATCTGCAGGCAGGCTCAAATCCGGGTACTTTTCTGACCCCCTGGCCAGTATGCTTTGCTCTTCAATGCGCTGTTTTATCTCATTTACCTTGTTTAAAGCCATCGCTTTTAATTTATTAAGCTGCTGGCCAACCTGTTTTTTTTCTTCCGGGGGGAGAGCTTTGAAGTCATTAAAAAGAAGACTGATTTGTCCTTTTTTAGACAACATTCGGATTCTGAATTCTTCCGCCTGATCGATAGATTGGGCATCAAATGTTTCAACTTCCTTCAGTAAATTGTTAATCTTCTCAATCATTACAGTTTATTTCAATCGGATTCAATTTTATTCTACAATTTGCATTTTAACAGAAATGTCTTCAATAGGCCTGCTGGTTCGGTCGGTTTCTGTTGCTGCAATAACATCTACAATTTCAAGTCCTTCCACAACTCTTCCGAAAACAGTGTATTCTCCATCAAGATGGGGGGTTCCGCCAATAGTAGTATATAATCGTATCTGTTCGGTAGTAAGGTCTTTTTGCATTCTTTGCTGCAGCATTTCCAGTTCATCGTGATTGAAAACTCTTCCCTGCACAATATAAAATTGCGAACCGGAGGATTCTTTTTCCGGGTTTACCTGATCACTCTGACGTGCAGCGGCAAGGGCACCTTTTACATGATATTTTCCTTCAACAAATTCAGCCGGTAGGGTATATCCCGGGCCACCCATTCCAAGTTGTTCTCCTGGCTGAGCGTTTTTTGAGTCAGGATCGCCGCCCTGAATCATAAAATCATTAATTACCCGGTGAAATAGTGTACCATCATAAAATCCATCCTGAACAAGCTTTATAAAGTTGTCGCGATGCAGGGGAGTTTCATCAAATAATTCGATAACAATATCGCCTTTTGTAGTACTGATTAGTACTTTCTGGCGATCCTGCTCAGATTCCTGTTCCTGAGCCGAATCCTGGTCATTTCCGGTGTTCACCTGACCGCAGGCAATAAGAGCCAGCATGATTCCGGTAATAAAAAAGATTTTTCTGATCATAGCAATACGGATTGGTTTCTTTAAAATCGAACACCAAAGTTAAGAAAATTATACCCCCGTTCGCTTACTTTTTTGTTTGCAGGCAAACGGAAAATAAAAAGCCCGGTAAGCATTGCTTACCGGGCTTTTATTTGCTCTATCCGGAAATCCGGAAGAGTTTTTATGAGACTTTACTTCTGAATCTGCAGTTTTCTTACGAATACTCCTTCTTCAGTGTAAATGTGTACGATGTAAATACCTGTTTCGAAGGCATTGTAGATACGTGTTTGTGTATCGTTGATGATATCGTTGTAAACCACCTTACCTGTAATGTCGGCAATTACAATACTGCGGATCATAGAGCCGGCAGTAATGTTGAAATTGTCGCGTGCAGGGTTGGGGAATACATTGATTTGTGCAGCATTGAAATCGTCAACATTAACGAGATCGCGCCATACATTATCAACAACCATGTCTCCGGCAACTACAACTTCACGATTCGGTTCACCTTCCCATTCACCGCCGTCCCATCCGGCATTGAGGAAGTACTTATACTGATAAGTACCTGCTTCAAGTACCAGTGTTTTGGTCCAGATCATGGAGTCATCTACGCGGGTCATAGTTTGGTCATCAGGTTGAGTACCAGGCTCAGCCCATCCAAACATTGAACCGGTAATATACACTACGTCGTTTTCGGGATCGAAGCCTTCGGCAGGTGTCATATCCACATTAAAGGTTACATTGTATACCTCAGGTGCGGTATATTCTTCAATGTCGGCAGCGAAACGAGGTACAAGTTGTAATGTTTCAAAGAATGTTATTACTACACCACTGATATTAACAGCTACTGTGGGAATTTCTTCCCCGATATAGTCAACATCCCAGAAATCGGTTCTTATAACAAACTCATTTACGCCATCGGTAACCGTATAGTTCGTGCCATTTTCAAATACATCACCCTCTTCAAGATTCATAAATGTAACATTCATGAACTGGATGAATTTGGCCTGATCTTCCTGGGTAACCTCATCCAGCATAAATACTGTTGGATCAACAGGGGTGTTTTCAGTAGCCGGTTCAGTATCTTCAGCAGGTTTAAACTGCACCATATCTCTGAATATGACAATCTCACCGGTAACATTGGTAATAACATCATAGAGATCGTATTCAGGTGTAATAATGCCATCGTTGTCATCAATCATGATAGCAGCGGTTGCATCTTCGAGGAACTTGCGGTTGCGGAATCCGTCCATAGCTGTAATAACAGCATCACCGGTATAACGATACAGGGTACCGTCAGCTGGTTTGGTGCGGAGTTCAGCAAGAGTAGCAATATCTTCAATAACAAGGGCTTCGAAGTTTGCAGTAAGTGTAGTTGCTTCACCAGGCATTGTGTAATTGAATTCAGCTTCTGTGCTGACCTCAGTACCACCAACGGTCCAGTTCACAAACTCATAACCACCCGCTGCAACTGCTGATACAGGTACCATAGCACCTTCATAGTAGTCGCCACCACCTTCTACAGTACCACCTTCTGCAGGTTCTGCAACCACGGTTAAGGCATAAGTAGCCGGCAAAGTACCGGTTGTTTCAAGAACAAAACCACGGGCAACCACATGAGAAAGTATCATGATCTCACCATCATCAGTATGAGACACACGGTTTGTACCACTCAGGAATGCTGCACCTGCGCCCAGTGTAAAGGTATGAGCTTTCAGGCTGTTCAGTATTTCAGTAGTGGTGATCATGGAAAATGCATCCACATCATCGGCACCCATGCTGATATCGATCACTTCGTAATAAGCACCATCTTCACTGTTTCCTTCATTATTTATTACATAACTGAGATATCTCTTACCATCGTATGTGAAAATCTGCGGATCCAGTGTACGCACCGGAACAACATCAGAACCAATATAGGCCTGTACTTCACCAGCAAGGTTAGCAATGGCTATACCCATTCCGTTTCCTGTTACCAGGAATAGGTCATCTTCTCCTTCAATGGGGTTATAGGTACCGAAAGAGTTCAGGTTGTAATCGCCTTCAAGAGTTATGAGTTCGGGAGTGTCTTCATTTTGAATAACACCATCCACAAAATCAAATTTCCTGAAGGTTCTTTGTCCTTCGCCGCCACTGTTAACATGAGCAATGATAGAACCTTCGGTTGCAGGATCTCCGATAATTGAGAAAGCGTCACCTAAACGACCCCATTCACCACCGGATGAGAGGATAACTTCGGGTTCAGCATCAAGGCTACTCCATCGATATACCCTGAAAGGATGAGCCTCATTGGATCCAAGTGTCATATTCGATACATAAATGTTATCGCCGACAGCCTGAGCATAGTTTACTTCAAACAATCCAAACTGGATGATTCCGTCACCTTTGTTAAGTGCGAAAGGTTCGAGGTGGGGGCTGAGAGCATCCCATACCCAAACATCTGTGCCACCTTCACGTGAAGGAACAACAACATAACGATCCTGGTAAAGTGCCGCAGCACGTGCATTACCACCTTCACCTATCTGAGCTGGCAAGTTGTCTCCGGTAGCATCCAGGAATGTTGCCATTTCCAGCGGATCAACCGGTTCGAGCATACCTTTAATCTCAACATTATCAATTGCCCAGTACCATGCCCATGCACCACCGTCAGTATAATGAAAACGTACCCTTAGGTCGGCATTTGCATATTCACTGATATCAAACATAGGCATATCAGGTTCATCCCAACTACCTTGTGTTTCGGTGTATTCAGCCAATAATATCCATGCTGAGCCATCCCAAACTTCAACTTTACCAAATGCGTTATCACCCAAATGGCGATAGTATTGTTCGAAAGAAAGAGTAAGTACACCATCAAATACCGATGCATCAATGGCAGGAGTATACAGGATAGAATTCATTACTCCTGCTCCTGAACCGGCAGCATCACTATCTATAATTGTAAATGCTGTTCCATCAAGTGTATTTGCATCAAGAGCACCAATAAACTGCCATGAGTCAGGTGTTGCATGATCAGGCAGATCCACAACAATCCAGTCCATTGGCAGGATAGTGTCATTGAAGTTCTCAGCAAACGGCAGTGTCATCGGATCGGGTCCTGTAAGAACAACTGATACAGTAATATCTTGATCAACGACAGTGAAGGTCTGATCTTCAAGAAGGTCGAAACCTACGGCAAATACATCGAATGTATATACACCGTCAGCCAGAATGATGCTTGCCTCGCCATCAACATCAGTAACCAGAGTAGTAATTTGCATATCGGTATCATCGAAGATATCGATGTTTGCATCCGAAATGGGATTCGTACCATCGGTAACTGTGAAGTCAACGGTAAATGCATCAAGGAGAACCACATCGACTACCACATCCTGATCTACTACCGATACATTACCTGATACAGGAATATAACCCAGTTTACTTACCTCATAATCATAATCACCAACCAATACATCTTCAAAGAGATAAGGAGCAGCACTCAGGGTTTGGTCGCCTAGCATTACTGTAGCGTCGGTGATTGGAGTACCTTCAGAATCAGCTACATTGAAAGTAACATTGAAGAACTCAATTTCACGCACATGTACATTGGTAACATGAAGATCCACATCGCCGCCACCGGCACGTGATTCACCATAGAAACCTATCTGCACACTTCCTGAATACTCACTCAGGTCGAGTGTAACAGGCTCTCCTGTGTTGGAAATTTCATCCTCTGCATCCCATAATTGAAGGATGTTGGCAGGAACCCATGTTTCACCATCAGTTGAGATAACAACGGCGAAATACTGATTGGGTCCGAAAGTAGCAGGATTAGTATTATTCCAGCCTGTAAGAGCCACGTCAAAGTTCAGCATATAATCGACTGTTCCGTCACCCAGATCGATTGGAGGTGGAATAAACCAGTGATTACGGGATGTACCATAAATATTGATTTTGGTAGCATTGTTTTCTGGCAGATCAGCCTGGTTTGCGAATTTTGAATGGTTCCAGAAGCCGGATACAGGGCTTAATTCGGTAGTGTCGTTCAACTCTCCTGCCCATCTTGTCCAGTCAAGCGGTGGGAAATCACCAATGAAGTCAACCAGGTAGGGTGGAGTAACAGTAGGATCATAACCGGTACCTGATAGAGGTATTACGTTTACTGCTTTACCCACAATATTGTCTTCAATTTCCAGATCGGCAACAAAATCTCTAACGGCATCTGGTGTAAATGACAATGTAAGTTCATATATTTCTGCTGTTGCCAGCTCTATGGGCCAAACCATATCATCACCAAAAACAACATCAAAGTAGGCTGCATCGGCACCTGTGATATTGATATCTGTTTCATTGATGGTAAGTATTCCTGTACCTGCGTTGGAAATTGAAAGTGTTTGGTTAACGGTTTGATCAATGTAAACGTTATCTCCAAAATCAATTGCATCTGCATTGGCAGAGAATACCGGCGTAGTTGGCTGGGGTTCATAAGCTATATTGTCAAGGTAGAAAACGCGATAGGTCACTTCCATGGTATGACGGAAAGCAATGTAACCGTTTTCGGGGAATACGATTTCTTTTTCCGCTGCCAGATCAGCCAGGGATACAACATATTGCGCATAGGTACCCACAATAGAAAGAGTATCCAATGGAACAAACGTTCCTACATCGTTCAGATCTGTCATATAACCCACTGCCAGGTTTTCAACCTGTGAGGAAACTCCCATTCTTGCAAAGAAACGCACCCAGGAAGCATTCATATCAGTAACCAGCGGACTAACCAGCATTACATCGCCAACAATATTGTTACCGTTTGCCAGACGCACGTGATGAGGCGCAGAATATGGTGAACCTACAGTGCGAAGGTCAACAAATGCTGCCGGGCCTTCTACATTAAGGATACCTGTCCATGGAGATGGAATATCCGGAGGAGTAGCTTCATCAAAGTTTTCAAATACTTCTGTAAATGCTTCATAGCCTGTACCAAACAGTGTAACGATTTCGTCAGTTCCTTCCGGGTTATTCCATGCTATTACCATTTCTGCTTCAGCAGGTCCAACAACAGCAGGATCAAAAGTAACAACGAGTTCAACAACTTCCTCAAATCCAATATTCAATGGGAAGCTGAGTTCTGTATCTGCCAGGGCAAAAGAGAATCTGTCGGCCTGCGCACCAGTAATGGTTATATCGCTTTCTTCAATAACGACATCTGCAACAGCTTCATTGCTGAGAAGAACTGATCCACTAACGGTATTTATACCGGGCACAGCAAAGCCCACATCAAGTGTATCGGGCACAACAACCAGTGCAGGATCAGCTGGTGCTTCTACAGCAGAAAGGTTGATGGTCATATCAGTAAACTGTGGAGAAGGCCATGTACCAACAATCATAAAATAGTCGCCGGGTTCCAGGGCCACATCTGCAAAGCTGCCGCCGGTACTACCGGTTCCTGAAGCAAGAACAGCAGCAGGTACATCGGGATCGGGGCAGGTTGCCGTAACAACCATGCCGGCCCATGAACCTGCGATAGATCCGCTAACCAGACTGGTACTTTCTAAAGTAAACTGGAATACAATGTTGTTTCCGCCCATGTAGCTGCTTGATGGGTCAACCCAGGAGCTTTCGAATAAGTCAGGATAAGGCTCTGAGCTGATCTCATAATCAACCAGAGGATCACCAATAACATCTACAATAATAGGATTATCGCAGCTGTCGCCAATAAGCGGTTCGTCTTCATACAATGGCAATTCAAGTAAAGCGCCACCAGCAGCCGTTGCAACAAAAAGACCGAAGGCAGGGCCATCACTGTTATTGGCAGGATTAAGGAATCCGCTGGCAACTACAGTAAGTGCTGCACCTTCAAGGTTCAATGTTCCAAGAGGAGCTTCATAGGCAGCCACAACTGTTGAACCGTCGGCTGTACGCACTTCAATAACATAATCATCGGTGGGTAGGCCAAGATAATCGGTGGTAAACTCACCATAAGAGAAGTTAAATAAAGCGGCGTCGCCACCCATTGCCCATACACTTACTTCCGGGGCATCGGTAGAACCGTGGAATACCAGAAGGTCTGTTTCGGCAGGATTCTCACCCACCTCACGTGCAGGAGCAAACGGATATATAGCAAATGCGGGAGCAGGATCATAACCTGTATCGCTTACAATACCGTTGGCTACTATAACATATGTTTCATCGGCAGTAAGGGTAACATTTGTGTTGAACACGGAAGATCCGATTCCGGCACCGGCGGGTGCAATGTCAATGGTAAGCTCTACTTCGGCAGGAACATCTACAAAAGGAGTAGCTGTTCTGAAATCGAAATCACCATAGAATAATTCACCGTTTACAAATACATCAACACTGGTAGCTGCAAGGTCGGCAGAATTGTGTATGAATTGCGCGCG
>CAYXIT010000029.1:16742-30129 GCA_964465275.1 uncultured Bacteroidales bacterium
TAAAGATCTGCATTGTTATCTAAACGGGGAATAAATGCTACATCTCCTGTGCCGTTTGTATTTGCTGCAGAACCCAGTGAAGTGGTTACGAATTCAATTTCAGCCAATGCAGGGTCTCCGTCAACGATACGTACTACTCTGATGTTTTCATTACCGGCGCCAAACTGATAAATTGCCAGCATATCATCATTTCCGTCAGTACCCAGATACTTCATGGCGGTAGAACTGGTAGCAACGATAGAACCAGGTATAGTACCTATCAAACTACCATCTGTATCTAAATAGTGAACACTATGTCCGCTGGCAGTGTAAAAGAAAGTGCCATCGGGTTTGGGAGCAACTACTGGTGTTGAACCATGCGCTACACCCAGGTTGATAATTTCAGGTTCTCCAAATTCAAAACCTTCCTTCTCAACTGACGGAACCATTGTAAATTTTAATACAAGAGGATTAGAGCCATCAGCAGCATAAACTACAGCTGATCCATCCAATGTACTTCCTACAACAGTGAATTTATCACCAAAACGTGGATTTGTTAAAGAAGCAAGCGGGTAATTGATAAATTCTACTGCATCTGCGGTTTCATCTACGATATAAACTTTAAATGCAGAAGCCGTACCAATTCCAAGATTTCCTGCCAGAACAAGTCCGTCTTCGGTAACTTCCATATCATTTATCGGGAAAGTACCGCCGGCAATTCCGGTAGTGTTAAGTGTGCCTGTTTCTGCGCCGGTAAGCCGGTCATGTACTCTGATGAAAGTACCACCGTTACGGCTGGCAACATACACATTATCAGCATCTACGGCAAAACCTCTTTCAGTGCTTGCACCAAAATAAGTGGGTAATGCTTCGAAGAGTGTTGTGAATGGGTCGGGTTCTTCATAGGGGGTCCATACAACATTGTCGACAACAACCTGGCCGTCACTATTATTTTGGTTGATAAACTTAATAATAATGTCGCCTGGAGTATTAACTTCTATAGTACCTGAAGATTTTACAACATTCTGTTCAGCATCTGATGTCACATTGCCTACTACAACATCATTGATTAAAATGTTAAGGTTGACATTTGTACTAAATGCTTGCATATAGTCGAAACTAATTTCTCCAACTCCACCTGAAATAGTTCCAGAGTAAAAATTTGACTGTGGATCCCGATTTCGACCTAGCATTATAGCATTTCCAACAATGTCAACATCTCCTCTACATTGTACGAATGTCCATGTAGAACCATCCTGACCAAGGAAAGTTCCATCCTGATAAGATGTACCAGTGAGATCAAGATTGTCGAATGTTTCATTGCCCTGCCCCCAGCTATTCACACTGAAGACAAGCATTAGAGCCATAAACCACGTTATGGCCCAAGGTATTGTTTTTTTCATAAAAATTTGATTTTTGGTTTGTAACTGTAATTCTATTCAAAAATTTTCCTTTTTAAAATTGCAGGATGCAATTCAATTAGGGTGGGTGAAAAATTCTCCTCATGTGGCCTCCTTTTTTAATAGGTTAAACATTTGAGTTATTTAATTATCAGATTCTTTCTGTGTATTTCAACAGACTTTTGATCCGGTTTTCGGTTTTTGGCTTTTTGTCGGCCTAATGTTTGGTTTTGTCAAGTGGGAATACGAATATATGAAAAAAATTTAAAAATTACACTGTAAATCGATTTTTATTATTTTAAGAAAATATTAATATTTTTATACTAGTATTAATAAACGCCACAAATACAGCAATTTAAAGAAAAATATTTCGATATAAATAAAAAACCTGCCAGAAAATTTTCGGACAGGTTTTTTTTAATGTCTTACACAAAGGATAAAATTACCATTTAATCGGGAAATTCTCGCAGAGATTCATGTACTCCCTTATGAATTTCGTACCAGAAATCGAGTGCTGCGGTTTTGGCATTTTCCTCAAATTTATCGAGCCATAATGTAAGTTCAGGACTTTTATCTCCTGCCAAAGATTTCTTTTTCAGGAAGGTATGCACATAATCGATGTTGCGTCGGCTTTCCCAGAAAATGGAAGCGTTACGGCTGTTTATGCGACTTGCAGTAAGAGAGAGTGTTTGTATGAATTTTTCCTTTTTACCGAATAATTTGTCAATGATATCGGGCATAATATCCTCTGCCCAGGCCCGGTGAAAGCGGCATATACCGGTATTGTCGAGCATCAGCTCTTTGACCATTCTGTGTGCATTTTGGCGGCCCAATTCGCGGGGCGATATAAACTCTTTGCCATAATCGTTGTAGTATTTTCCCATGATACCCATGGGACTCAATACTCCGGGTGTCCAGTATTGGTTGGGCACCATCCAGCCATGTCGGGCAAAGGCATTGTAAATAAACCGGTTTAACACTTCAATGTCTTTGGTGCGGGCCAGGTTTCGGGCGTATTTTCTTGCTCCTTCCATGAGATTGATGCGGCTGTTCTCTTTTGCAATTTCATCCAGCAGATCCATGGCAATTTGTGCATTGTGCATGGAATCTTTTACCAGGTCAAAATTTTCCATGTCCCAATGTGGTTTTTGTTTGATACCCAGCTCTTCAGGTTTTATCAGATCATCGGCCATGCAATCCATCAGCCAGGCCAGCACACCCCCAACAGAAATGGCATCAAAACCCAGTGAATCTGCCTTTTGGTTTGCTTTTTCTGCAGCACGCTGATCAAATATTCCGCAAAGCGGCCCCATGGTTTGGTAGGGTTCGTAATCTTTTTTATAATGGTTGTTGAGTTTTTTGCATACTGCAGCACAGGGTTCGCCGCAGGTTTTCTGCTGTTTTGGTATGATGGTTTCTTCGTTAAATTGCTTCAGGTAGTGGTTTATAATGAATTCCTTATGTAGTTTAAGTCTTTTCTTGTCACTCCAGTAGATACTCCTGTAATTGAATGCGATGATGTAATCCTGTATGGTAGTAAAGTTTACACCAAAAGTTCCACCGGTGTTAAAAGCCGGGTCATACCGGTATTTTGTAGTGGTTTCCAGATCCTTGGCCGATAGTTTTTTCTGATAACGATCCTGGAACCATGAATCGGCCACATTACGATCGCGGAAGTCTTCATCTATGTGTGTTCCTCCGTAAATAATGGCTGCAATACCGTGTTGCTGAAGGAGTTTCGTGCCAAATCCACCACGGCCCGCCCAGCAGTCGATATATGTAACTTCTCCCTTGCGTATCGGAGCTGATCCTATTGCACCGAAATCGGTGTAAAGTGAAGCCGGCCCTGTTGCAAGCACTCTTGGGTCATTTTCATAACGATCGCGAAATAAATCAAGGGTATATTGCATCATTGAATAAACCCCTTTTCGACCTTTTTCCCAGATGTCATGAATATGAACCGGAACTATTTCCACTTCTATCTCTTCCCCATGCACCCGGTTCAGGTAAATAACCGATGGTGTTGCGGATTTACCGGTAATGGAAATCATATTGAGCCCCAGATCATCGAAAACCAGCCCTGCACCGCCCATGGATGAGATATAGAACCCGTGCCAGCTCGGGCTGAATCCATTGAATATAAGCCTGTTTGATCCCGGAAAGATAGAGCCGGCAAGCAAACCTGTTCCTATGTTGAGGCTGTCATATTTCTTTGCCAGATGAATCCCCAGGTCCACCGGTCCCCAGAAATTACCAATGGGGTATCTTAAGATTTTGTAAAAACCTGTTGAAGTATCTATCATCAGAGTTTTTAAATGGGATTGGGTCATTTGCATGGGTTGTGAAGGTTAAGGTTAAGGCTGAGAATTTCTTTCTCTTAATGAAAAGCTAAAATACAAAAAAACCCGCCTTATTGATAAAGCGGGTTTTTTTGAAAAAAATGTATTTTAATAAAATCTGTGCCGGTTGTCTTCCACATCCGCACTTTGCTCAAGGGCCCTGAAAGCTTCATTTGGGACACGGTTGCGGAAAGCGTTTTTCAGCTGGGTTTGCTGGTTGGCTAATGTTTGGGGTTCAACGGCTTCAACCTTTTCTAAAACTTCAACAAAATATACTCCTGCATTGCCTTTAACCGGTTTAGGACTTTCACCTGGCTCCAGTGCAAAAGCACTGCCAATTACGGCAGGTTCATTGCCAAAACCCTGCAGGTTGCTTTGGTTAAAACGAATATTTTCAACCAACTGGGCTTCAACACCTAATTCATTTGCAATTGTTTCAAGATCATTACCTTGTGCCTGATTGAATTCATTGATGATCATTTCAGCTTTTTTCTCATGAACAGCAATATCTCTTATCTCATCGCGAATATCATCCAACTGTGGAATTCCTTCTTCCCGGACTTCAGTAACCCTGGCAATAACAAAACGACCATCCAGATCAAAAATTTGCGAATGATCACCTTTCTGGGTACGTTCAGCAAATGCCCACTGAATTATTCCCCTGGGGTTATCAATGCCGGGGATGGCGTTATCCATCGGACGAATATTATCTACAACCCTTTTTGACAATCCTTCTTCATTAGCGGCTTCATCAAAGTCCTTATTATCGCGGAGCATAGATGCAAATGCACTAGCCTGCCCGTAAACTCTCTGGTAAGTTTGATTGCTGTATTCGATGTTTCGAACGAGTTGGGCAACCTGAACTTTTTTGGTGGGAGCAGATTTTCCGGTTACACGAATTACGTGGAAACCGAAGTCGGATTCTGCCACAGTAAAGCTATTTACAGGTGTATTAATAACTGCTTCATTAAAAGGTTGTACCATGTCACCATCAGAAAACCAGCCAAGATCGCCCTGGTTAGTGAATGCACTAGGATCATCGGAGAGTTCTACAGCAAGCTCTGCAAATCTGCCGGGAGCTCTTCTTACCACGTTAAGAAGGCTGTCAGCTTTTTGTTCAGCTTCTTCTCTTGTAAGAGTAGTTTCAGGACCAGCCGACATTGATGTACGATGGGCAATAAGAATATGTGATGCACGCATGGAGTCGGGGCGAAACTCTACATCATGGAGTTTGGTTACAACAAAAGCATTGTTTTCTTCGTATGGCCCGATAATATCACCAACTTCTGCATCAAAAGCCCAGTCATCAATTTCAGGAGAAAGTTCTCCACGACCAGAATAACGCGGGTTAAAGCGAACATCAGAATTGGCATTAATAAATGATTCAACGTTTTCAGTAGTTTCAAGTTCTGTTTTTAGATTTTCAGTTTCCTGCCTGATATACTCACGATCCTGCTCGGATGGAAAAACAGGGAAAACCACATACTCGAGATCTCTTGATTTTTCGCGTTTAAATTGTGATTTGTGATCATTGTAAGTGTTCCGCAGGTCGCGATCGGTAACTGTTACAAGACTATCAGCTATTTCAGTATATCTCCTGAGAGCAACTTTTATATCTGCTGTTGCATTTTTATTCTGGTAATCAAATGAAACCAGCATTTCAGGTGCGTACCAGGCTTTGCTGATGAGAGTGTGATATTTTGTTTCTTTTCTTTGCTGTTTAATGAATTCTTCAAGCATGAACCATTGCTGCTGCATGGAAGGTTCCATATTATCAAGGTTTTGAATGAATTCAATAACCATTTGCGGATCAAAGGAACCATCCTGAGGGTTTGAAAAACTTTGAATAATTGAAGGATGCGGGTTCCTTCCGATAACCAGGTCGGTAAGTTCGTCTGGCGATATTTTAAGTCCCAGACTTTCAAATTCTTCACTCAGCAGCAACTCTCTAAGCATCTGGTTCCATACCTGTTGCCTGATCTGGAATGCTTCCCTTTGACCAACATTCTGATTTCCGGTTTGCTGGCGCCAGTTTTCCAATTGCTGGGCAACCCTGTTCTCAAATTCGGGATACATAATTTTATTATTTCCCACTTCACCGACTTCAAGATTCTGGGCTCCTGTGGGGCCATAACCCATAAAATCACCCAGCACAAATGCAGCCAGGGCAATACCAATAACAGCAATAAGTAATCCGGAATAACTTCTTATTTTTCCTATAACAGCCATAATTTTTATTGATTCTTTATCTGAATTTTACTTGTTTTAAATCGAACTGCAAATGTATAACAAATTTTAAAACCTTTGATTGCCAGTTTGAATAATTTATAAGGGGAAATGAGCAGAAGATATTTTTGTTAATAAAAAGCGCTTCCTCTTTTATTGCTCCTCCAGAATTTTTAACTGCACCTGTTCAATCCGCTTTTCGCTCACCTGTATTATTTTAAATCTGTAGTTTTTGATGATTATTTCCTGATTTGGAGAGGGAATGCTTTCATGATGATTGATAATAAGCCCTCCCAACGTTTCATATTCATCTGATTCAGGTAACTGGAGATTATAATTTTCATTAAGGTAGTCAATCTCAAGACGGGCTGAAAAAGCATACTCCGTTTCACTGATTTTTTTTTCAATAAAATTATCGGTATCGTATTCGTCATCTATTTCACCAAAGATCTCTTCCATAATATCTTCAATAGTTATAAGTCCTGCTGTACCCCCGAACTCATCCACAACCACGGCAATACTTTTCCTCTGTTGTATGAAACTTTTCATGAGTTTATTGATATGCATGGTTTCGGGTACCAGCATAATCGGACGAATAATGCTTTTAATATCTTTTGGTTTTTTAAAAAAATCAAAAGCATGAACATAACCCACTATATTGTCAATACTTTTCCGGTAAATTAAAATTTTTGAAAGTCCTTTTTCAGAAAACTTATTCCGGAATACATCCAGGGGTTCGCTTTCATCAAGGGCCACGATCTCAGTTCTGGGTATCATACTTTCGCGCAGCTTTATCTCGGGGAACTCTATGGCATTTTTGAAGATTTGCATTTCTATACTTTCTTCAGTATCCTGGGTACCGGTTTGCGCAAATTCCCGGAGGAAGTTGTTAATATCAACACTGTCAAAAGTTTTCGGCTTATCGGGGAGTTTAATTTTAAAAATTTTCTCGAGGATAAATTCTGAAATTCCAAGCGTAATAAAGACAATTGGATATAAAAGATAATAAATTACAAAAAGAGGTAGTGCGAAAACTTTTAAAATGGAATTTGCACTGATACGGAACAATGTTTTTGGCAGAAATTCAGCAAAAAATAATATTATCAGGGAGGATAGGATTGTTTGCATAAGCAGTATAGAGAAATCGTTATGCAAAAAAGGGGGGAGTAAACGAATAAGAAAATTCTCAAGCAGCAAAGCAATAGTAATACCGTAAATTACCAGGGCAATGTTGTTCCCCACAAGCATGGTTGAGATAAACCCGGAATCGGAACGTGTGAATCTTGAGAGAATTCCGGCTGCCATACCACCGCTCTTTTTGTCTACTTCAAACTTTAGTTTATTTGCGGTAATATAAGCTATTTCCATACCGGAAAAAAAGGCCGAAAACAACAGACTTAATATGATTATACTCCAGATATTCACTGATATAATAAGTTGATTTAAATACAAAGTTAATATAAAATGATATGCAACCGGGAAAGGATAAGTTGCTGAGATTTATTGATTTTATAATAAATAAATCAATTACTCTTTTATTTTCTTGATCTCACCTTTGTAATTTCATTAATCCAGCATTCTATCCGGTATACTTCACCTTCATTAAGTCCGTACATAAAAGTAGTTTCAACATCAGGAAAGTATTGTCTGTAAGTGCTTATAAGTTGTTCTGCCCGTTCCTGAACGGCCGGGTCCTTATCAACATTGAGAGCCTGAGTAAATTTATCAACTGCTGCCCAATAGGCTACTTTGCTGGTGAGTTCATCGTCGCCGCATTCATTTGCTGTGGCAGCATACATTTCACCAATCAGAAGGTAAGGTCTTCCGTTTTCAGGGTCAAGTTCAGATGCTTTTAAAGCAAAACTTCTGGCATTGCTGAACAGGCGAAGATTGCGAAAGCTGATATCGGCCATCAATAAATATGCCCTGAATTTATCACTATCCTCTTCAAAAAGGTTTACAGCCTCCTGAAAATAATCTATGGCTTTTTCATAGTTTCCGGAGTTATTTTCAAGCCGCCCCATCAAAAAGGCTGATGTAGCATCCGGGCTAAGTTTATGAAGGTTTTTGGTTGCATTGTAAAAAAGTGCTTCCTCCGTGCAGTCTGATTTACTAAGCATATTTGTTATTCTTTCCAGTAGCTCCCGATCTTCAGGATTCTTATTGAACCTTGGGGTGAAAAGCCTTACTATGTTTTCGCAGCTGGCAAAAGGTTCAAACATGATATTGATCTGGTCTTTTGCAGGGTCATAATATCTTTTATCTCCGGGATTATGTTCGAGATTGTAATCAATAATATTCATAATTTCATCATAAGCGACCAGTATATCTTCAGTACCTTTAAGACCTGCATCGGCAAGTCTTATTAGGCTCTGCATGTGCACAAGTAAAACATCAGCCTGCGTTTTTTCTTTCTCAAGCTCAATAGCACGTGATGTAAGTTGGTTGATTTCCACCACATTTTCAGGCCTTAATTGTGAAAGTTCAACGGCTTTACGTCCTGTAACAAGACCTTCCCTTGATGTTTGAGTATGTCCCCAATATTCAATTCTTTTGTCATATACCATCATAATGGTATCAATCCATGCTTCACGTTTCACAGGATCTGTTTCTTCATTGTATTTCATTCTCACGAGTACGATGCCGCGAAGAAAAGTATTTTGTTGTGCTCCCGGGCAATTCAGAAATACTTCTCTCCAGGGTTCGTATGCCATAGAAAAGTTTCTGTGACCATAATGCTCGGAATAAAGAGAAATATTATCACGGCATTTAAGGCTATCCTCCGGGGTTTTGCCAAAAGGGAAAGGAGGAGGTGATTTTTTATTTTCAATTTGAGTTTCAGGCAGATTTGTTTTTCCCGTAATATGTGCCGTTCTCTCTTCAATATTATTGCTTTCAAATGTTTTACCAGTTGAAAACCAAGATGGGAAAAAAGTTAGTAATACAACTATTACCGATGTAATATTCTTTGTTTTCATGAAATGTATTTTTGTAAAGTGCTACCCTTTTTGTTTTTACAGGTAAATTTTTATTTAGAAATTAAGGTCTGTTCTCGGGTTCGTTAAACTCGGGGTCTTCATCAGATTCAAGATCGACAGAGAAAGAACCCCAAATATCTTTAATACTCCAGGATGTAAAACGATCATCAGATTCGAACCCCTCGCCATAAAGAACATCTTCGCCAGATGTTACTTTTACGAATTTATCGGTGTAAATTTTTTTATTTTTCCGATCCCATATCAGTTGCTCAGTATTGAGTTTTTCGAGCGTTTCCATATTTTCAACAACAACATCATTACGTGCATCAATAAGGTCATCTTTCTCATTCTGTATAGCACATTTTGCAGAAATACGGGAAGTTTCATTCATGAATTCATCAAAAAACGACATAACAAAACCTCGGGGAAGTTCCATATAAGGTTCATCACCCTCATACCGTTCCATTTCAGGAGCTTCCATGATCATTTGAATACGACCATGAGAGCTGTATAGTATCCGCAGGTTTTCGGCCGCTTCTGCAGGTAATTCATCTTTCCTGGTAATGGTTTCAACAGTTTCCAGATCAGGACTGCAAGAAAAAAACATTGCCAGCCCTAACAGGATGGCAATGTTTTTAAGGGTTATATAATACAAATATTTTGTCATGGTCTGGGTCTGACCCTTGTAGTTTCATTAATCCAGCAATCCACTCTGTATGTTGTTCCTTCATCAAGTCCATGGAAGAACAAAAGTTCTATGTCGGGGAAATACTGGCTGTAAGTATTTATTAAATCTGATGCCGCTTCCTGAATCATCGGATCCTGATCAACGTTACGCGCCTGAATGAATTTATCAACAGCAGCCCAGTAGGCAACTTTTTTTGTAAGATCATTGTCACCGCATGCGCTGGCGCTTGCAGCATACATCTCACCGATAAGAATATACGGGCGACCATTTTCCGGATCCAATGCAGAAGCCCGCAGGGCATAACTTCTAGCCTGGCTGAACTGCCTGAGGTTTCTGTAATTTATATCAGCAAGGAGCATAAGTGCCTTGAATTTATCTGTGTCATCTGTGTAAAGTTCAACAGCTTGTTCAAAATATTCAACAGCTTCATTATAATTTTGAGCATTATTTTCAAGCCGCCCCATTAAAAATGCTGATTCAGCATTAGGTTGCAATCTGTGTAGATTGCGTGTTGCATTATAAAATAATTCTTCTTCAGTACAATCTGAATTGCTCATCATGGATGTAATTTTTTCGAGCAGTTCAATATCTTCAGGATTTGTCTCAAACCTGGGTTTAAACAATGTTATAATGTTTTCGCATGTGGCAAAAGGTTCAAACATATTATCAATGTTGTTTTTTGCAGGTTCAAAAAACTTTTTGTCATCAGGATTATACTGCAAATTATGATCAATGATATTCATCATTTTATCATAATTAATTAAAACTTCATTTACATCTTTCAAACCGGCTTCCACAAGTCTTACAAGTGTTTGCATGTTAATCAGCAAAACATCGGCCTGAGAACTATTTCCTTCCAATTCAATGGATCGGGTGCTTAATTCATGAATTTCCTGAATGTTATTTGGGCGAAGCTGATAAAGGTCTACAGCTTTTCGCCCCAGCACGTATCCTTCTCTGTTGAAGAACTCGATTCTTTTGTCATGAACCATCATGAGGGTATCAACCCATGCATCTCTTTTAATAGGATCGGTTTCTTCATTGTACTTCATTTTAACGAGTACAACTCCCCTGATGAATATATTCTGACTTGATTGCGGACAAATCTCCATTGCTTCTCTCCAGGGTTCATAAGCAAGGGTGAAGTTTCTTTGGTTGTAATATTCCGTGTACAATGACAGGCTTCTCACACAGGCAATGCTATCTTCAGGGGTTTCACCGAACCTTGGGGGTTTTTGCATTGTATGTTCAGAAATAAAATTATGTGCTTCTGTTAAGGAGAAATAATCCATATGTCCAAGGTTTAATTCATTTGATGTATTTTCAAATGCAAAACCTGATGAAGCAAATAACACAATCAGTGCAAATACTGATATGATTTTCTTAGTTTTCATTTTCGTGCTTTGGTTTTAAACTAACTAATTTATTGTGATATATTTTTTAATAAAATTTTCTTCTTACAAACCATCGTTCCCAAATATTTATACCCAGGTTAAATCGGAAAAAGTTTTCACTGATTAAATTTTCATTGCCTGAACTTCTGTTGGAATATTCAAATCCGACATTAACCATCGATAAAGATCTTCTTAACGGTAATCCTACTCCAAAACTTATGCCAAATTCAGAAAAGTCAGCATTTCCATAATTCAGGAATGATTGTCCGAATCGAAAACCAGCCCTGTATTCCCAGCGGCTGAGAAATGTTGAATAAGTTTCTACAGTAGGATTATGAATCATACCAGTTCTGATCTGCCATGAATCATTCAGGCTTTGTTGAGTGCCGTAAGAGCTAAATTCACTCCAGCTTTGAGACTGAAAATCAGCACCTCCGCTCCAGTGATTATTGAATTTAATAAAAACACCTGTACCGAAACTCCGGGGTATTTCCATGGTGCCGCTACCGCCTGAAATAACATTCAGGGTGTCGATTCGGTTTGAAATTCCTGGCAGGTCTCTTAATATTTGCTGATTTCGCGTAATTTTCAGATTGGCTGGGTTACTGTATGTTGCTCCAAACGTAATATTACTGTTTTGACCCAATGCCTGATCATATTGCAGGCCATAGGTAAGCAACAATCCATCGATATCATCAGTGTATGACCATATGGTGCGAAAAAATCCAATACTATCAGAGTAAGCAATCTTCAGATCTTCTGATTTGCCAAAAAGGTAGGAAACGTTAATACCGGCAGAAAGCCCTTTAAACAATTTAAATCCATGACCGAGATAAACCTGGTTTATACCACCTTTACCTTCATATAAATAATTGACCATGCCTCCATCCTGATCAACATCTGATATTCGATACCCCACCTGGGAGTAGGGTAAAATACCTGCAGCCACACTCCACCATCGTGTAACAGGAAAAGCAAAGTTGAAGTTTCCAAGTGAGGAATAAGATGTTATTTGCTCCTGATCAGCCTGTTTTTGCTGATAAAGATGAGAAAAAACCGTTGCATCGAAAACAAAAGATAATGAATCCATTGCTGTATAAGATGCAGGATTTATATAATTAACAGAAGTGTTGCTTCTGAAACCCTGGGCTACACCACCCAAACCCATATTGCTGAAGAATTCATTTCCTTTTAGTTCTCCCGGTCCGAACATTGAATATGGCGAATTGATCCTTGCTTGTCCGTAAACACTGCCACAGAAAAATGTAGCAAATACAAGAACCGAAGCATACAGTGTGTATCCTGAAAGAAGCTTCTTAATACTTTTAAAGTTTGGCATTGTTAAATTTTAAAATTTCATTTAATCCTTTAAGGACTAAATTTTCGGTTGCAAATATCCTATTTTTTAGCTTTTTATCAAAAAAAAATATGTCACCACCTCCGGCTACGACCTTTAATTCAGAAAATTTTTTACGATACTGATCGATAATACCATCAATTTCGGCAATGCATCCATTAATTACACCCGATAAAATAGATTCTTTCGTGGTCTTTCCGATGAGGTAGTCAATTTCTTGTTTTTTAACTAACGGTAATTTTGCAGTGAAAGTATTCATAGATTTTAGTCTCATGTCAATTCCCGGTGAAATTGAACCACCTGAATACTCACCTTCCCCGCTCACAAACTCGTAAGTTATGCATGTACCCGTTTGTATAATAAGAACGTTGTTATCAGGAAACATTTTTTTCCCGTAAACGGCAGCGGCAATCCGGTCGGGGCCCAGCGTTTCCGGAGTGGAATAGTTCAACTTTAGAGGAACCGGAGTTTCTCCTGTCATGTAAATTACATCCATGTTTTCTTTTAAATCTCTTACCAAGGCAGAAGTTGTACCTGAAACATCAGAAATAATGGCAAAGGTGGGATTATTTTTATTTAACATGTCAAAAACAAATGACCAATCATTATTTCCCGATCTGGCTGAGGTAATTATCTCGTCCTGTTCAATCAATGCAGCTTTTGCCTGGGTATTTCCTGAGTCTATAACGAGGTTTAAGGACATGCTTCTTTTTTGGTATATAAATCTGGGGGCACGAAGTTACGCAATAATTTAAGCCGATTTGGGATAATCCGAATTTTTCTGAAAATAAAGATGACTGTATATTGCTGGTTATGTGCAGAGTAAATACAAAAGGATGATTTTGGTTTAAATACTGAATCTACTTCTTTCAGATAGGCTTTCTTTCAATAAAGAATTTTTTAATCAAAAAAAACAAAACAACTTGCCAGTTAAAAATGTTTGCGTAAATTTGCATCGTCAAAACGACGGGGTACCATAGCTCAGTTGGTAGAGCAACGGACTGAAAATCCGTGTGTCCCTGGTTC
>CAYXIT010000030.1:0-14496 GCA_964465275.1 uncultured Bacteroidales bacterium
CTTCTTCCTTTGGAGCTTCTTCCTTTGGAGCTTCTTCCTTTGGAGCTTCTTCCTTAGCTACTTCTTCATTTGCAGGTTGTTCTTCTGCAACTTCTTCAGTAATCTCTTCAGCTTTTTCTTTCTTGGTTTCAGCAGCTTTCTTTTTAGCTAATGCTTCAGCTCTTGATTCGTTAATTTTGCGTTCTTCTTCAAGGCGCTTTTTCTTCAAATCTTTCTCGGATAACTCAGCTTCTTTAGCAACTTTTTCTTTTTGGGCTGCATTTTCTTTAAGCCATTCCTGGAATTTTTCCTTTGCTTCTTCTTCGGTATGAGCACCTTTTTTCACACCTCTTAAAAGGTGATCCATAAGCAAAACTCCTTCTCTGGAAAGAATAGAGCGGGCTGTATCGGTGGGTTGTGCACCCACCTGCACCCAGTAAAGTGAACGATCAAAATCGATGTTAATGGTAGCTGGATCTGTTGTTGGATCATAAGTGCCAAGTCTTTCAATAAACTTTCCGTCACGTGGTGCACGACCATCCGCAATTACCAAATGATAAAAAGGTTGTCCCTTTTTACCTTTTCTCTGTAGTCTGATTCTTGCTGGCATTTTTTAAATAATTGATTTTTATGAATATTAATTGAATTTAGGGGTGCAAATTTCCGACTTTTTTTTCAAATAAAAAAGTTTTTGGTAACATTAAATTTGGTTGTATTTCTATGCTGCCATAGCATTGGTTTTTCTGCTACTTTTGTATTATTGATTAATATAGTTTTATTGAGATGAAGCACACATAAGCACTGCACACCCATAAATGACAATGAATTATGTGTAAGTGGTTTCCATTCAATAGATTAAATTGTATTTATAGAATGAAAAATTTGCAGTTTATCGCCTTATTTGTAATTATCTTCTCCGCATTCTTTTTGCTTTCTTTTGATGAAAAGAAAGAATACAGATTGGTATACGATGGTATGGAATTAAAATTCATTGATGGAGAATCCTTTATTGATTTCGGTCAAAGAAAGCAAGATGACAATGTATCTCTCAGAATAAGAGTGGAAAATCAATCTACTAAAGTTTTACAAATAACAAATGTGAGAAGTAGTTGCGGAATTTCATTGCCGGCTTGGCCACGTGATCCACTGGCTCCTGGTGATTTTGCATTAATACAGCTAAGATATGATTCATCGAGATCAGGTAATTTTACACGAAATATTACCATCCATGCCAATACAACTGACTCCCGGACTGTAATTGAATTACGCGGAGAAATTATTCCCTGAAGTTATTTTCAGATTATATCTCTGTTTAATTTACAAGCACTTCCAACAATGCTGCAGTAAAGGGTCTGAAGATTTTTTTATCCCCTTTTTTTGCTAGGTAAATCGTGAAATATTTAACATCTTTGCCCATATTTTCTCAAATTTTGTTCCATATAATTTTAAAAGGATAGTTATGCCTAAAATATCAGATAAAGGCCGCATGATGCCCGAGAGCCCTATCAGGAAGCTGGTGCCTTATGCAGAAAAGGCCAAAAAGGCCGGTAGAAAAGTTTACCATCTGAATATCGGACAACCCGATATTGCTACTCCCAATTCCATGATTGATGCCATGCATAATCTGAATATTCCGGTAATTGAATACAGCCACTCAGCAGGAATTATAAGTTACAGGGAAAAACTCTGTCAGTATTACAAAAAGCATGATATTGTAATTACTCCTGATGATATTATTGTAACTGCAGGAGCATCAGAAGCCATTCTTTTTGCAGTACAAACATGTCTCAATCCGGGCGATGAGATTATTATTCCCGAGCCGTTTTATGCCAATTATAATGGATTTGCCACCAGTGCCGGTGTGAAAGTAAAACCCATTATTTCAAAAATTGAAACCGGTTTTGCTTTGCCTCCTATTTCGGAATTTGAAAAGGCCATTGGTCCCAAAACAAAGGCAATATTAGTTTGCAACCCCAATAATCCTACGGGTTATCTGTATTCTGCTGATGAACTTGAGGTTTTACGTCAGATAGTAATTAAACATGATCTTTTCCTTTTTGCTGACGAAGTATACCGTGAGTTTTGCTATGATGGCGAGGAGCATCATTCTGTAATGAATCTTGAAGGAATTGAAAATAATGTTGTTTTGTTTGATTCAGTATCCAAACGATACAGCGCTTGTGGTGTGCGCATAGGTTGTATGGTGTCGCGCAACAAAGAAGTTATGAAAACTGCGATGAAATTTGCGCAGGCCCGGTTAAGCCCGCCATCTTTGGGGCAAATAGCTGCTGAAGCTGCTATGGAAACCCCGGATAGTTATTTTGAAGAGGTGATTGAAGAATATCGTAAGCGCCGAGATACAGTTGTAAAAATGATGAATAATATGGAAGGTGTGATTTGCCCGGAGCCAAAAGGTGCCTTTTATGTTACTGCCAAACTTCCCATAGATGATGCTGATAAATTCTGCCAGTGGTTACTTGAAGACTTTAATCATGATAATCAAACTGTGATGCTGGCTCCTGCAACAGGTTTTTATTCAACCCCTGGAGCAGGGCTGAATGAAGTTCGTATTTCTTATGTGTTGAATGTTGATGATTTAAGAAAAGCAATGGAAAGCATCGAAGTAGCGCTTAAACATTATCCCGGTAAAACCGTTTGATAATTATAAATTAATGTTATTTAATTAAAAAGGCTGTTCCGTGAGAGCAGCCTTTTTTATTTTTTGGTTAAATATAAAAGTTAATAACTCCTGAAATTTTGTGGATAACTCACAAAAAACTTCCCCTGTTTTTTGTATATTTTTGAGGAAAGAACCTTAATAATACTTTAATGACCGAATTTACACATTTACACGTACATACAAATTTCTCGATACTTGATGGTGCAGCACGCATTGATGTAATGATGAAAAAAGCTGCCGATTCAGGTATGAAGGCCCTGGCAATTACTGATCATGGAAATATGTATGGTGTAATGCATTTTACTCAGGCTGCAAAAAAGCATGGTATAAAGCCCATTATAGGATGCGAAGTTTACATTACTGATGGAAGCCGACATGAGAAAAAGGGAAAAGAAGACCGAAGCGGGTTTCACCTTATTTTGCTCGCAAAAAACAAAACAGGCTATGAGAACTTATCAAGAATTGTTTCTATAGGATACCTTGAAGGATTTTATTATACTCCCCGGATCGACAAGGAAATATTGCAGAAATATCGCGAAGGAATCATAGCCACTTCAGCTTGTTTGGGTGGCGAGATACCACAGGCTCTTATGAACCAGGGAATGAAAAGGGCTGAAGAGATTCTCGAAGAATACCTGATGATCTTCAAAGATGATTTCTACCTTGAGCTTCAACGTCACGGGCTGGAAGAACAGGAACCCGTTAATCAGCAACTATTGCAGATGGCCAATAAGTATAACCTGAAGGTTATTGCTACCAATGATTGCCACTACATCAATGCCGAAGATTCCAAAGCGCATGATATTCTTATTTGTCTCCAAACAGGCAAAGATCTGGATGATCCGGACAGAATGCGATACTCCGGGCAGGAATATCTGAAAACGCCTGAAGAAATGGCAGAATTGTTTGAGGATATTCCGCAGGCAATTGCAAACACGCGGGAAATTGTTGAAAAGGTAGAAGACTATAATATTATGCGCGATATACTTTTGCCAAAATTTCCCTTACCTGAAGATTTCGAAAATGAAGATGATTACCTTGAACATCTGACCTTTGATGGTGCCCGGAAGTTTTATAAAGAGGTTACAACTGAAATCAGGGAACGATTGGAATATGAGCTGAAAATAATAAAAGACATGGGTTTTGCCGGGTACTTCCTTATTGTGCAGGACTTTATAAATGAAGCACGTAGGATGGGCGTTGCAGTGGGGCCGGGCAGGGGAAGTGCTGCTGGCTCAGCTGTAGCTTTTTGCACGGGTATTACCAGTATTGATCCTATAAAATACAATCTCCTTTTCGAACGTTTTCTCAATCCCGAAAGAATTTCAATGCCTGATATTGATATTGATTTTGATGATGAAGGGCGCGAAAGGGTTTTGGAGTATGTGATTGAGAAGTATGGTAAAAACAGGGTGGCCCAGATTGTTACATTTGGAACTATGGCTGCAAAATCTTCCATACGTGATGTAGCCAGGGTTTTAAGACTGCCTCTGCCTGAGGCTGATCGTCTGGCAAAATTGGTTCCTGAACGGCCGGGTACTTCTTTGCAGCAGGCCTATAAAGAAATACCCGAACTTAATAAAGCGCTTGATGATCAAAACCCCCTTGTGAGAGAAACTTTGAAATTTGCCAAAGTACTTGAAGGATCGAACCGCCAGACTGGTGTGCATGCATGCGGTGTGATAATAGGACCTACAGACCTGATTGATTGTGTTCCACTCAGCACTCAAAAAGATTCAATCCTTCCCGTTACACAATATGATGGGAAGTTCGTTGAATCTGTAGGCATGCTCAAAATGGATTTCCTTGGTTTGAAAACATTATCCATTATCAAGGAAGCAGTGAAAAATATTAAGGCGCGACATGGTATTGAAATAGATCCTGAGCAAATACCACTTGAAGATGAAAAGACATTTCAATTGTATCAGCGGGGTGATACTATTGGTACTTTCCAGTTTGAATCGGATGGTATGCGAAAATACCTGCGTGAACTCAAACCTACCAACATTGAGGATCTTATAGCAATGAATGCTCTTTACAGGCCGGGTCCAATGGACTTTATCCCTGACTTTATCAATCGTAAACATGGTACCGAAAAAACTATTTATCCCCATGAATGGCTTGAAGATATTCTGAAACCTACTCATGGTATTATGGTTTACCAGGAACAGATCATGCAGGCTGCACAAATTATGGCAGGTTACTCATTGGGCGCTGCCGACATTCTTCGCCGGGCGATGGGCAAAAAAAAGGTAGAAGAGATGAAGCGTCAGCAATCAATTTTTGTTGATGGTGCTACTAAAAAGGGTGTAGAAAAGAAAAAGGCAGAAGAAATTTTCAATGTTATGGCACGGTTTGCTGAGTATGGATTTAATCGTTCGCATTCAGCAGCTTATTCTGTTGTGGCATACCGAACAGCTTACCTTAAAGCCAATTACCCCGCAGAGTACATGGCCGCTGTTCTTACCAATAACTTCAGCGATATTAAGAAGATCACAAACTTCATGGAGGAGTGCTATCGTCAGAATATTCCTGTGCTGGGACCTGATGTAAATGAAAGTGCATTCAATTTTGTGGTTAATGATAAAGGTGAGATCCGTTTCGGACTGGGAGCAATAAAAGGAGTGGGTGAGGGGGCTGTTGAAGTCATTGTAAATGAAAGACAGGAAAACGGACCCTACAGGAATATCTTTGACTTCATGCAGCGTATCAGTTTGCGCGCTGTAAACAAAAGGGTACTTGAATCACTGGCAATGGCAGGGGCGTTTGATCGTTTTGAAAATGTACATCGTGCCCAGTTTTTTCACAGCGACGAAGAAGGTGGTCCTACCTTTATTGATAAAATAATCAGATATACAAATATGGTAGTTAACCAAAAGAATTCTTCCCAGATGAATCTTTTTGGTGAAGCCGATGAAAACGTAATTCCTGATCCCGAAATGCCGGATTGTCCGCGATGGGATAAACTGGAAATGCTGAAAAAGGAAAAGGATGTTACCGGAATGTATATTTCCGGACACCCTCTGGATAACTTCAGGTTGCATATTGAGAACTTTTGCAATCACAACATTACCGACCTGAAAAACCTTCAAAGATTAAAGGGAAGAGAAGTTTCCTTTGCAGGAGTTATTGTTTCGAGCCAGCATAAATACACAAAAAACGGAAAGCCCTTTGGCAGTTTTGTTATTGAAGACTACAATGACTCTATACAACTTATGTTGTTTTCAGAAGATTATTTGAAAGTGAAATATTTTCTTGAGAAAGACAATTTTGTATATGTAAAAGCCCAGATTCAGCCACGTTTTAATAATAGCGATCAACTGGAAGTAAAAGTGAAATCGATGATGCTTTTGAGCGATCTGGCAGAAAAAAGAGCATCGGATCTTATGTTAGAAATTCCGATATCCGAAATCAATGAAGAATTTCTGAATTTCTTCAAAGAGAATATAAAAACCTACAAAGGTAATTGCAGGCTAAAGATAAAATTGCGCGATGAACTGGAAAAAAGCACAGTTGAAATGTTGTCGAGAAAAATAAAGGTTGAACCGGTCGCTTTTCTCAATAGTTTACTAAAGAAATATGATTTTACTTACAAACTTAACTGATTAACAAGTAATTATTTATTTATGATCCTATTTGGGATTTATTAATCAAACGGAATTCAATAAAAGTTTTAATTTTGTAAATAAGAACTCTTCAAAACCAAAAAATAGAAAATTATGGCACTAGAACTGACTGACAGTAACTTTGATGAATTGGTCCTGAAATCTGACAAACCTGTACTTGTAGACTTTTGGGCAGAATGGTGCGGCCCATGCCGCATGGTGGCCCCAATTGTTAGTGAAATTGCTACCGAATACGACGGAAAAGCCGTTGTTGGAAAACTCGATGTTGACAGCAATCCCGGTGTAGCCACACGCTATGGCATCAGAAATATTCCCACTATCTTGTTTTTCAAAGATGGCGAAGTTGCTGATAAGCAGGTTGGGGCAGTTCCCAAGTCTGTTCTTACATCAAAAATTGAAAATCTGATCAAATAAATATATCAGAGAACTAAGTTCAGGGTGTCTGATGTTTTTTTGGACACCCTTTTTTATTCTGATTTTTCAAATCCATTGCAGGCTGTGAGTGTAAATCTAGAACAATCCCGTTATAAAAAGTTTGAAAACCTTGAACTACTTGCCCGGCAGGTTGTGGAAGGATTTATAACCGGTTTGCACAAAAGTCCTTTCCACGGATTTTCTGTTGAATTTGCGGAACACAGGATTTATAATCCCGGAGAATCAATCAAACATATTGACTGGAAACTGTTTGGCAGAACAGAGAAATTATTTGTGAAGAAATTTGAAGAGGAAACCAATCTCAGATGTCAGATTGTTATTGACAATTCTTCATCTATGTACTTTCCTGCTTACGGGAAAAGTGATGAAAACTTATCAAAAAAGGACTTTTCAGTGCAATCGGCAGCATCACTCATCTATTTATTAAAAAAGCAGCGGGATGCATCAGGATTGAGCATTTTTACCGACTATCTCAATATTCACACTCAGGCCAGATCGAACAGCGCTCACAATAAACTTCTCTTTGCGCATTTAAGCAATCTGTTATTATCTGAGTCGGATCAGTTGAACCAAATGTCGAATCCATCAAAGATTTTACATGAGATAGCAGAAAAAATTCATAAAAGATCATTGGTAATCATATTCAGTGATATGATGGAAAATATATCAGACCCCGATGATGTATTTGATGCATTGCAGCATCTCAGGCATAACAAGCATGAGGTGATCCTGTTTCATGTGTTCGATAAAAAGAAGGAATTTGATCTGGATTACCAGAACCGCCCCTACCGCTTTATTGATATGGAAACAGGCAGGGAAATGAAACTTAATCCTTCCCAGGTGAAGGAGAAGTACCGGGAAGCACTTGCACAATTTCACAATAATCTGAAATTAAAATGTATGCAATATAAAATAGATTTTGTTCCCGCAGACATTGGAGCAGGCTTTGAGAACATACTGATTTCATTCTTTAAAAAAAGATCAAAACTTTTTTAAAGAAGAATTTATCAAATTTAAAAAGGGTTGGTAATTGGTTACACGTAATTTTTTATCCGATTTTTTTGTATTTTTCGAAAATTTTAAATCACCTTTTGAATGTTTTTTGGTAGTACTAAAATATTATTAGTAATTATCTTTTTATTTGCTCTTGCATTCCCCGTTCAATCAATCAGGGCCCAGGAGACTCCCGGAGCTGTTATGTCAGACAGCCAAAGAGAGTTGATAATTAATGATCTTATCATGAAGTCTGCCGATCATGCAAGATGGTCGCATAAAGCCCGGCTTGATTTTGCTCTTACAGCATATGAGTATTCCCTGGAGCTGAAAGATCCTGAGCTCAGGATGCAGGCTATGTTTCAAATGGCAGAACTTTATTTTCAAGAGGGAAGTTTTGATAAAGCACTGCTGTATTTCGACAGCCTTCAGATCTTTGGCAGCCAAACCAATAATATACCAATCTTGGTAAAAGCAAAATGCCATATTGGTTCTGTTTACAGGTATAGGGGTGAATTATTAGAAGCCCTCGGAATAACTCACGATGCTAATCAAATAATCGAAGAATCAGGCTTTGACGAACTAAAATCTTTAACATATAATGATCTTGGTTTAATATATCGTAGCCTGGGAGATAACGAACTTGCCGAAGAATACTATGAAAGCGCCCTGGAAAATGCCCGTAATCATCAGGATACAATCCAGGAAATACGTGCATTAACCTATATGGGAAATTATTTCCGATCAGAAAATGAGGTAGAGAGAGCCTATGAACTTTATGATACTGCCATGATGCTTGCAGTTCAATCCAATGCTTTTCAAAATATTGCATCTTTGAATAACAACATAGGTAATATTTATCGGGACAGAGGAGATTTTGATGCAGCATTGGAATATTATCTGGAGGCATTTTCAATGATAGGAGAAGTATATTTGGTAGGTCTTGAAACAGTAATTTTACGAAATATCGGGGTCACGTTTCAGCAGAAAGGAGATATTAATGAGGCATTGTCTTATATCAATAAAAGCCTTGAACTAAGCAAAGAAACCGGCTTAAAATGGATTACAAGAGATAATTATCTTACTCTTTCTGAAATTTACAGAACACTTGAGGAGCCTGAGAGAGCATATAATTATCTTTTATCTTATACTGGGCTTGATCGGGAGATTTTTAATGAAAGACTGCTTAATAGTATAGAATATTTTAGTGAAAGAGTTTATGATGCTCAAAGAAGGGAGGAATTGTATCGTTTCAGGTGGCAGCGTAATATGTTACTACTGGTTATTTCCGGTCTGGGGCTGTTTTTTCTGATCTCTCTTTTTATACTTATTTTAAAAAGGTTTAAAGAGAAAAGAGATCATGTTGAAAGCCTTGAAACCACTTTGCATGAAAAAGAGATAACCGAAAAAGCGCTCAAACAAAGTGAAGAAAACTATCAAACGCTTATAAGGACACTCAATGAAGGACTTATTGTTCTTGATTTGAATAATAAAATTGAATTTGTCAATTTTAAAGCATGTAAAGTGCTGGGGGTTCATGATAAATCAGAACTTGTCGGCCGGAATTTTAAAGAGTTTCTTCTTACGACTGAAGATGAAAGACTTTTTAATGATAAAATGGAATTACAAAAGATGGGTATTTCTGATCATTATGAAGTAAAAATGAAAAATGTTAGAGGTGATCTGTTATGGGTTAATTTAAGCTCTGCCCCGATTCTCGATGAAAATCTGAATTCAAAAGGTTCCGTTACACTTATTACCGATGTTTCTGATAGAAAAAAGTATGAAGAAACATACAGCGATCTTACTACAGACCTGAATCAGAAGATAAAGCAATTAAATTGTCTATATGATATATCTGATATTTCAGGTGTTCCGGGGATAACTTTTGAAGAAATTATTGAAAAATCACTTGAAATTATACCGGTAGGACTGAAATATTCACATGATATTGGGGTACAAATTATGTTTGATAATAGGATTTTTACTTCAGGCAATTACAAAGAAACACCCTGGTCGTATATTGTTCCTATTAAAGTTCAGAAGAAAAAGCTGGGACACATAAAGGTTGTATATCTTGAAAAGAAACCGCAAATTAATAAAGATCCCTTTCATTTTAATGAAAAGATCTTACTGAAAAATATTTCTGAGAAGTTTGGCCAGATACTGGAATCAAAAAACCTTGAAAAGGTGTTACGTGAAAACCAGGAAAGACTTCAGGAGATTCAGCGTATAGCCAAAATCGGTAATCTTGAAAAAGACCTGCAAACCAATGAATATTCTTTCTCAGGAAACTTTTTCGATATTGCTGAAGTTTCACCGGAAAGAAGGAATTTTTTTGGTATCGAGAAACTCGCTGAAATGGTTCACCCTGAAGATAAAGAAACTTTTAATGAGCTTATTAAAGATGAAGACTATGGTAAAAGCATTTTAAGTTTTCAATACCGGATCATAACACAACAGGGGATTATTAAAAATATTTATTCAAGCCGTAAGGTGGTTGTTGATGATAAAGGTGCGCCCTTCAGGGTAATCTATACCATTCAGGATGTTACAGAGCAGAAAATCAATCAGGAGCTGAAGTACAGTGCTGAGATGGCTCTCAGAACATCTGAAGCGCGTCAGCAGGTTCTGTCAGATATGAGCTATGAAATGCGCACCCCGCTAAATGGAATTATGGGGGTTGTAGATTTCCTGCTTAAATCAAATCTTACCGCAGAACAGCTAAATCTGACAAAAACCATAAAAGATTCCAGTGAGGGGCTTATGAATATTGTCAATAACATTCAGGACTTGTCAAGAATTGAACATGGTAATATTGAAATGCACAATAAACCATTTGAACTTGAAAGGTTTATCAGTAAGATATCGGATTTGTTTTTAGCCCTCACCAGGCATAAAGACCTTACACTGAATACGGAACTTGATAAGAAATTGCCTGATATAGTCGTAGCAGACGAAAACCGCTTGAATCAGATTATTACAAACCTTATATCTGCTGCTGTTAAACAAAATGAGCAGGGGATAATAGCTTTAAAAATTGCCCTTGAGAATAAGAAGAAAGATGAACTTGTACTCTCCGTTTCTGTTACTGATCCGGCAAAATCTAAAACAAGAAAGTTTCCTGGCCTTGCTGACTCACTTGATAATATAAGTGATACAGATATTTACAGAAGCGAAGATCTTTCGCTGAGCATTACTCAAAAACTTGTCCAGCTTATGGGCGGTCAGCTGACTATAAAACCTGACAGGAGTAAAGGAACTCTCTCCAACTTTACTTTTGTTGCTATGCAGGATTCAAAATCTGTTAAAAAAGCACTTAAAAATGGTGTACCTGCCAAAATAATGAATACAATAAAGGGATTAAAGATTCTTTTTGCTGAAGATAAAGTAATCAATCAGAAGGTAGTATCTCTTATGTTAAAACATGCAGGCATCGATGTTACAATAGCCGGTAATGGTGAAGAAGCACTCAAAAAAATGAGAGAACAGGAGTTTGATGTAATATTACTTGATATGATCATGCCTGTGATGGATGGCCTGGAAACTATTAAAACCATAAAAACCGAATTCAGTAGTTATCCGCCTGTAATCGGTGTAACGGCCAGTACCATGGAAAAAAACAAAAAAAACTATCTTGAAAACGGTTTGGATGATATTATTACAAAACCTGTTAATGCTGCGGAACTATACGAAAAGATAGCACATTGGCATTTAAATAAAACCAAAAAGACCTGATATGTCTACAACAGCAGAACAGCTTGGCCAGCTTCATAATTACCCCCATATTAATGAGGGCAATCTAATTAAACTGCAAAAAAGCACAGCAGCAAAACCAGAACTTTTAAAAGAGATTTTTCAAAGTTACATTGATGAAACCCGTGAACTTGTATCAGAGATCAGAACAGGAATTCAAAAAGATGATCAGGAACTTTATTATTCTGCAGTGCATTCGCTCAAAGGTTTATCTGCGACGATTGGATGTTCAAGGATGTTTCAGCTTTTAAGGATAATGGATTCCCTCAATAAAGAAAACCAGTATGCTGAATCCCAATCCTGTTACCACCACCTCGAAGCCACATTTGCTGAAACAGAATCTGTCATAAAAAACAGGATTCTTTCCTGAGAAAAAAACATTTCTCATCATAAAAAAATGCATCAGCCTATAAGACTGATGCATTCTTTATGGAAAAAAGCCCGGTAGTATTATGAGTTATGGATATCCACAATTTCACCGGTTGAGTATTTCCCTGCATCCAGGTTTTCCTTTATTTTTGAGAATGCTTCAAGAGTATACTCAACATCTTCAAGTGTATGCACAGCAGTAGGAATTATTCGAATAATTATAACGCCTTTGGGTACCACAGGGTATCCTACCACGGAACAGAAAATGTTGAAGTTCTCGCGCAGGTCGTAAGAAAGGTTGGTGCCCTCACTTGCCTGTCCGGAAAGGAATACCGGAGTAACAGGCGACTGTGTATTGCCAAGATTGAACCCCCTTTCACGTAAACCGTTTTGTAAAGCATTGGTAATGGTCCAGAGCTTTTCCTTCAGTTCAGGATGTTTTTTCAGCAGTTCAAGTCTTTTTAATGCACCTGCAACCAGTGGCATGGGCAGTGACTTAGCGAAGATCTGGCTGCGCATGTTATACATCATGTAATATATAACTTCTTTTTTGGATGCAACAAATGCACCAATGGAAGCCATAGATTTGGCGAAAGTACCAAAGTAAACGTCTATTTCATCATTAACTCCCAGATGTTCACCCACACCGGCACCGGTTTTACCCATAGTTCCAAAGCCGTGTGCATCATCAACCAGAAGGCGGAAATTATATTGTTTTTTAAGGGCAACAATTTCATCAAGTCTTCCCAGGTCACCAGACATACCAAATACTCCTTCGGTAATTACCAATATGCCACCACCAGTTTCAGATGCAACCCTTGTAGCGCGTTCAAGCTGTTTTTTCAGATTCTCAATATTGTTGTGCGGAAACACAAAACGTTTGCCTATGTGCATCCGCAGTCCGTCAATTATACAGGCATGCGATTCAGAGTCATAAACAATTACATCTTTACGGTCAACCAGGGAATCAATGATTGATACCATCCCCTGGTAGCCATAGTTCAGCAGATAGGCTGCTTCTTTACCAACAAATGCTGCAAGTTCTCTTTCAAGTTGTTCGTGTAAATCGGTTTGGCCCGACATCATTCTGGCCCCCATAGGAAGGGCAAGGCCGTATTTTTCTGTAGCTTCGGTATCTGCTTTTCTTACTTCAGGATGGTTTGCCAAACCAAGGTAGTTATTAAGGCTCCATACCAGCTTTTCTTTACCGCGAAATTTCATACGATTTGAAATTTCTCCTTCAAGCTTAGGAAAAGCAAAATAACCATGAATACGGTCAGCATACTGGCCCAATGGCCCCATATTTTGAGTAGCTTTATTAAATATATCCACTGCTATAACTGTTTTATGTGACTAATAGAAATAATTTGCAAATCTATCATTTTATTTGCGTTCTGGCAAAAAAGGATGTTAAAATATAGATATCAAAAAGAAAAGAATACTGCAGGATCGGGGCAGATTTTCTTATATACATCTTTTTCGGATTTGCTACATACGCCCGGATAGTCACCTCTTTTTGTCCCCATATCAGAAATGATTTGGAAATGCAGATGCGGTGGCCAGTCGCCATTCACCGGAAAATTCCCTACCCGGCAAAATTGTTCTCCTTTTCCAATGGGTTTTCCTTCACGCAGATTGTCAAGAGAACCGGGATCGAGATGCCCGTAGAGTGTATAAAAAGTTGCCCCATCAAGGTTGTGTTCAAGTATGATGGTCGGGCCATAATCGCCATAGTTATCATTATTGGCAAAGCTGTGAATCCTGGCATCAACGGGGCAGAAAACAGGTTCACCTGCATCAACCCATACGTCTGTGCCCAGATGAATACTACGGGCCTCGTCAGGAGAAACTGTAAATAAAGGACTTCTCCTGTATACTTCCCTGTCTTCCATATATCCCCCGTAACCATATATTTTCCCTGTTTCCTTGAGTTTGCCAAAAACATATGTGTTCAGTTCATTTACATTTTGAAAGTCCAGAACCTTCATTTCAGGATTATAAATACTGAAATCCATCACCAAAGTGTTGTCTTTGCTGAGATCAGGTTCAAATAATGGTGAGAAGTTATCTTTTTTTTGATGGAGTATTTGTTCCAGACTCATAAATACTTTTCTTTAAATATATTTTCAAGAGAAAAAAGCTCATCACGTAGTCGTGCAGCCTCAATAAAATCAAGTGCTTTGGCAGCTTTCTCCATTTGCCTTTTGGTATTATTCATGGCTTTTTGAAGTTGTTCCCTGCTCATATACTGAACAACAGGATCGGCAGCAATATCAACCCGTACCTGTTCTATATATGCATCTGTTACCCGGGATCGGCTATCGGCTACAGATGTTTGTCCATGTATTGCTTCTACAGATTTTTTAATCTGTTCGGGTGTAATGTTGTTTTCCTCGTTGTATTTCAGCTGTTTTTCCCTTTTCCTGTTGGTTTCATCTATGGTGCGTTGCATGGATTCAGTGATTTTGTCAGCATACATTATCACCTTACTATTGATGTTTCTTGCAGCACGCCCTGCTGTTTGGGTAAGTGATCGTTCTGAGCGAAGAAATCCTTCTTTATCAGCGTCCAGTATTGCCACCAATGAAACTTCGGGCAGATCGAGTCCCTCACGCAGAAGATTAACACCAATTAAAACATCGAAGGTTCCAAGACGTA
>CAYXIT010000030.1:14546-29091 GCA_964465275.1 uncultured Bacteroidales bacterium
GTTCAACAGTATCAACATCGGAGTGTATAAAACGGTTCTTGATACCCGTATTATCAAGATATTTACTGAGTTCTTCGGTCATACGTTTTGTCAATGTGGTAACAAGAACCCTTTCGTTAACATCAGTTCGAAGATTAATTTCATGCAGGAGGTCATCGATCTGGTTCAGGCTTGGGCGAACTTCAATTGGGGGTTCCAGCAGGCCCGTGGGTCTGATAACCTGTTCAACTATCACCCCCTCGCTTTTCTTTAATTCAAAATCTGCAGGCGTAGCACTGACAAATATCACCTGGTTCAGCATATTTTCAAACTCATCAAACTTAAGGGGCCTGTTATCCATAGCGGCAGGTAACCTGAATCCATACTCAACAAGGGTTTGCTTTCTTGATCTGTCACCACCATACATAGCATGTACCTGGGGAATGGTTGCGTGACTCTCGTCAATTACCATAAGAAAATCACGCGGGAAAAAATCAAGCAAACAGAATGGCCTTGATCCTGGTCTACGGCCATCAAAATAACGCGAATAATTTTCGATTCCTGAGCAATAACCCAGTTCGCGCATCATTTCCAGGTCATAGTTTACCCTGTCTTCAAGTCTTTTTGCCTCCAGTGTCCTTCCTGTTTCATTAAAATATTCTACATGTTTAATAAGATCATCCTGTATTTGATAAATGGCATTTGCCATCCTGTCTTTTGATGTTACAAAAATATTTGCCGGGTATATTGAAATATTCTCAAATTTATCGTACGTGCGACCTGTAAGAGGGTCAAAACTCTCAAGCGATTCAACTTCATCATCCCAGAAAACGATCCGGAATGCATGATCTGCATAAGCAGGGAAAACATCAACAGTATCGCCCTTTACCCTGAAAGTTCCGCGGGTAAAATCTGCATGTGTGCGGCTGTAAAGACTTCCTACAAGCTGATGCAGAAGTTTATTCCGGCTTATTATATCTCCCCGGTTGAGCCGGATAATGTTTTCATTGAAATCATCCGGATTTCCGATGCCATAGATACATGAAACCGAACTAACAACCAATACATCTCTTCGTCCCGATAGCAATGCACTTGTGGCACTAAGTCGCAGTTTCTCTATCTCATCATTTATGGAAAGATCTTTCTCAATGTAGGTATTGGTACTGGGTATAAATGCCTCGGGTTGGTAGTAATCGTAATAAGAAACAAAGTATTCAACGGCATTGTTGGGAAAGAACTGCTTGAACTCACCATACAGCTGCGCTGCCAGCGTTTTATTATGACTAAGCACCAATGTTGGGCGCTGAATCTTCTCTACCACATTGGCAATGGTAAATGTTTTGCCAGACCCGGTAACTCCCAGCAGCGTCTGATAGGGCAGTCCCGATTCTATACCCTGCACGAGTTGCGCAATGGCGTCAGGCTGGTCACCGGTCGGTTTAAAATCAGACTGGAGTTTAAAAGGCATGGTGTATTTATTGTTTCAGGTAAAAAAATTAAAAAGTATATCGCAAAGAAACTCCTGCATTCATCCAGAAACCGGTATGACCAAAAATACTCAAAACAGGTATCAGATCGACACCCACCGTAATGGGTATTTCTTCAATTTTGTATTCCAGACCTAACACACCCAATACTCCAAGAGTAGCAATATTTCCTGAATCATCTGTGGGGAACCAGGGTGTATATCTCCTGTCGTAAAATCCAACCTGTCCGCCACCACCATAATACCAATATAAACCCGGAGCATCAAAAGCATTGGCATGACGTTGATACATGCCGGCAACCATTAATCCGCGGTAATGGAAAGCGGCTACTCCTTCAATGGCATCGCCACGATCAATAAAATGCTTAAGAGAAACTCCGCTGAAAGGCCAACCTCCGCGCACCCCCAGCGATGTAGTATAATTCTGTGCCAAAAGACCAATGCTACTGAATAAAATCACGAATGTTATTCCTGCTAACTTTTTCATACTAATAAGGTTTTAATTCTTGGTTATCTGTAATACATAATGATTTTTTTTGATAAAAAAGCATCCGAAGACTTCAATTGATTATTTAATCTTTATCTGACGAGATTTTCACGATCGTAATTTAACCATACTGAAACGGGAAAATGATCTGAATATTTTTGTGAACCGGTTTTGAAATTATAGGGTTTAAAATGTTTGCTATGCATTATATAATCAATTCGAAAAACCGGCAAGTCCCATATGTAGGTTTGACCTGTTCCGCGACCACTCTTAAATGAATCACTGAGAAGTTGATTTATTTTTCGATAAGCATAGGAATGTGGAGTATCATTGAAATCACCCGCAAGAATTACAGGGTAAGGGCATTGACTGATATGTTCAGCTACCATTTCTGCTTGTGTGGCTCTTTGTCTGTAGGCATTAATTAAGCCGTTAAGAATCCTTAAACTGCCTTCCCTGAAATATTCACGGTCGGATATTTGCTCCACATTTGCCATATTTTCCACAAACAAATAATCATCAGGGCTTAAACCGATAGATTCAAAATGCACGTTGTAAACCCTTACAGTATCATTTTCAATCATAATATCGGTATAAATACATAAATTGTTTCTACGTGTGGGGAAAGTAATCATTCCTTTGCTAACTATAGGAAAGGCAGAAAAAGTTGCAAGTCCGAAAAAATTGCTATTCCTTGAAGAGTGGGTAAATCCTGTATGGGCATTACGGGCACTAAGGAAAAGAGGCAATGTATCAAGTGTTTTAAAAGCACCTTTATTGTCGTGTACAAACTCCTGCAGGCAAATGATATCGAAATCACCCGATTCAAGATAACGGAAAATATTGTTACGGTTTGTGAAGTTAAGCTGCCATTGCGGACCATAGTTATAAAGATCAAAAACCCTGACGTTGTAGCTGCACACATGAATATTTGTGCTCTCTGCTGGTAAATTGCGCGAGATATTGCTGAAACTTATGAAGCTTTTAATATGGTTATATCCTGCAAGTACTGCAATTAAAGAAAGTAAAAAATACAACCTTTGTCTTATGATCCACAAAAGGATAAATCCGATATTGATAAGAAGTAAAAATGGGTAAAACAGACCAGGCAGGGCAACAGGCCAGAAAAACTGCGGGCTGATGCGCGTTCCTGCATATACAAGCAGTAAACCTGCTACTGCCAGTACGTTGAAAAATAAAAGTATTTTTCCTGGCCAGAAAAGTTTATTTTTTCTTCTCACCGCAAAAACAAAATGTTTTACTTTTTATTACTTAATTTGAAAAGGATTTCTTTTTCTTCTTTCGAAAGGCTGTCATAGCCTTGCTGAGAAATTTTATCAAGGATTTCATCCATCCGCTTTTGCTGCTCTGCTCTCTGTTTGTTGTATTCTTCATCGCTTACTGGCCTTTGGCTGCTGTATTCAACCCTCATTCGGGGTTTTTTTCTGAAAATACTTCCCAGAGCTTTTATCCATGAGCTAAGCCACTTACCGGGATCTTTGCCGCTTTTCAGCATGGCAATATATGTAAACCCCCATAATGCACCGCCCAGGTGGGCGAGGTGTCCGCCTGAGTTGGCTTTATCAATACTGATAAGATCAATAACTACAAAAAATATGGCAATATACTTCAGTCGGATGGGTCCCAAAATAATCAGGGGTAACTGATAATTGGGCATGTACGTAGCAACGGCAACGAATATGGCAAGCACTGAAGCTGAAGCTCCAACAGCTACCGACATGCTCACAAAATCACGAAATACCGGGAATATATTATAAGAAACGATAAAAAACAAAGCACCTATAAGTCCGCCAATGATATAGGTTCCGGTTAATCGTTCTTCACCCAGGAAATCCTTGAAAATTCTTCCTCCGATATAAAGCATAATCATATTAAAAAATATGTGAAAGAAGTCAAAATGGAGAAACATATAAGTTATAGCTGTCCATGGTCTTGCCAAAAGTCTTCCTGTATCGCTGGGTACTCCAAACCAGTTGATTATACCATCGTAAGCAGAAGGTGCATCAGCCAGGAAAAATATAACTCTTATCAGACTTGCCAGGATAAAAAAGGCCAGATTGATACCTATAAGTTTTGCCAGCACAGATCCGCGGGAGAAAAAATTTCGTATTTCAGTAAATAATGAAGATTGCATATGTAATCTTAAATTCAGCTTTTATAAATAATTCATTAAAGATAGCGGCAGAATTTAAATCTTAAAACCTGTAAACCTATAAACCCTTAAACTTAAATTCAGCCTTATCCCATCAATACAAATTTCCTTTCTTCTTCCAGTATCGTATCATCAGATACCCGAAAAGCATACCTCCCAGGTGAGCAAAGTGTGCAACATTGCTTCCCGGACGATTTGCAATGCCAAAATATAATTCCATAGCCCCGTAAATCATAACGAAATACTTGGCTTTTATTGGTATAGCAAAGAACAGATAAATCAGAGAATTTGGGAACAGCATACCAAAGGCCAGCAATATTCCAAATACCGCCCCCGATGCTCCAACTACTACAGGAGCATTTAAAAAGTCAACCTTATATTGATTCAGGAAATTTACAGCTCTTACCATGGCTTCATTGGGAGAGTTGTTTATCAGACTGTTATATTCAGAAAGGAAAACTCTGAAATTGTTTTGAATTTCCATGGATGTTACTTTAAAATATTCCGATTCAAGGAATGCCCGCAGGCTTTCAGGATCAGGATTTTCCAACACAGAATTTACTGCCTGCAGGGTTGGCAGCATTTGCCAGTAAAGAACTGCATAATGTAATAATGCTGCACCTAAACCGGTTACCAGGTAATACAAAAGAAATCTTTTCGGTCCCCAAACATTCTCAAGCACATTACCAAACATCCATAACGCGAACATGTTGAAGAAAAGGTGGGCAAAGCCACCATGCATAAACATATAGCTGATAAACTGGTAAGGGGCGAAATTTTGCGCGCCAGGGAAGTGCAATCCCAAAATTCGGTAAAGATCAATCCCGAATGCATTACCCAGGGCAAGAGTCGCAAGGAAAAACAATCCGTTAATGATAAGAAGATTTTTTACCACTGGAGGTAAAAGAGTAAAGCCACCGGGCCGGAATTGCTGCATAATGTTCAGTATTATTGTTTTTTAAATAACAAGAATAATGTCGTGATGTTTATTTGGGTCAGCTTATGACCTTTTATAACCGGCAAAATTATAAATTTTATTTATCATGCCGGTATTGAATATCAATGCATACTGCTGGTTTTATCTGAACTTGTCTGAAAGTTCATTCATGTCAAGTGTAGTCAGAGTGGGTTTCCCCGATGGGGTATGATACGGCATTTCACATGAAAACAAACTATCTGCCAAAGCATTCATTTCTTCTTCACTCATAACTTTACCATATTTTACCGACAGGCTTTTTGCCAGTGAACGGGCAAGGTTTGTGCGGGTATCAAGCTTTACATCCACACTGTTCTTTTTGAAATTTTCAAGTATGGATTCAATAACTTTTTGCAGTTCTTCTTTTTCAGGTAAATCAGAAGGAACGGCATTTATTACCAGTGAATTCTTTCCAAATTCACTGATTTCAAGCCCAAGTAAAACAATATCTTTCTTTATCTCCTTCAAGAGTTCCATGTCTGTTTCATTAAGCTTAATATGCTCAGGGTAAAGGAGAACTTGTGCAGATACTTTGCGGTTTTCCAGCATTCTCATGTGTTTTTCAAATAGGATGCGTTCATGGGCGCGCTGTTGGTCAATCAGCATCAACCCCGATTTAATGGAAGTGAGAATGTACCTGCCATGCAAATGCATGAATTTTTTACCTTGCTGAATGTCGTTTGATCTATCCCAGTCCGGACTAATAATAGTTTGTTTTGTTTGATCACCCGGTGAAGAAACATCAGGGTTATTTCTGTCAATTTCGGATGCCGGTTCAGGAAAGAGCTTCTCCCAGTTTTTGATGTTAGCTCGTTGTGTGAGATTTTTACCAGACTGAGATGAAGTTGAACTTCCTGCAGAAAAGGGGTTGTAATCAGGATCCACTTTTATTTCCGGTGGAGAAACGGGCCGTGATTTATCAAAATTGATATCATCAAATGCAGTTTCCCTTTCAAAATCAAGGGTGGGTACAATGTTAAATCTGCCAAGACTGCGTTTAACTGTAGCCCGTATGATCTGGTAAAGCAGTTTTTCATCCTGAAATTTAATTTCAGTTTTGGTAGGATGAACATTTACGTCAATATTTGATGGATCTATTTCAAGGAAAATATAAAAAGACGGATATACATCATCAGGTATAAGTTCGGAAAATGCATATTCAACAGCATGATTCAGATAAGGCGACCTAATGTACCTTTTGTTCACAAAAAAGAACTGTTCGCCGCGTGATTTTTTGGCATGTTCAGGTTTCAGAACAAAACCGGTGATATTCGCTATTTCTGTTGATTCATTTACAGGGATCAGACGTGATTTGTAATGGTTTCCGAAGAGTTGAATAATCCTGCTGTTCAGATTTCCTGTAAGTGTTTTTGTATTTAGTTGGTTGTTGTGATAATAAGAAAAAGCAACATCAGGATATGCAAGAGCCACGCGGACAAATTCATTGTAAATATGATTTTTTTCTACATTATCACTTTTCAGGAAATTACGTCTTGCAGGAGTATTAAAGAAAAGGTTTTTTACGGCAATGGTGGAACCTTTAGGGCAGTTACAAGGGGTTTGAGATTCCAGTTTAGAGCCTTCTATGATAATTTCTGTGCCAAGTGTATTTTGTTCCTGCCGGGTTTTCAATTCAACACGGGCAATTGATGCAATGGATGCCAATGCTTCTCCACGAAAGCCCATTGTGCGAAGTGCAAAAAGATCACGGGCATCATTGATCTTACTTGTGGCATGACGCTCAAAACACATTCGGGCATCTGTTTCAGACATGCCGTGACCATTATCGGTTACTTGCACGAGTGTGCGCCCTGCATCTTTAACAATCAGTTTTATTTCTGTTGCTCCGGCATCAATTGAATTTTCCAGAAGTTCTTTTACCACAGAAGCGGGTCGTTGAACCACCTCACCGGCAGCGATCTGATTGGCAACCGAATCTGGAAGGAGTTTGATGATATCAGACATGAAAGCAGTTAAATTCAGTTTTAGCGAAGAAAAATGTAGTAGAATAACAAGGCAATAAAAGCAAGCACCACCATAAGCCTCAAATTGGTATTACGCCTGGCCCTGGCACCGGAATTTCTTCTCCAGCGCATGTCCATCCTTTCGCGAAGGGCCTCAGAATAATCCTTTCCGGAAGTGTCTTCAAAAGCAGTCTTAAGCCGTTTATCGCGTTCTTCTTTTGCCTTATCCCAATAGATGGGCCGGTAATTAAACTGCTTATTTTTTGGTGTTTTAAAAAATGTAAGGGCCATCGGAAATCGGTAAAATGTAATTGTTATTTGTGAACTCTGCAAAGTTACAAATAAAATAAGCCCTGTCAAATATCATCATTTCACCAAATGACGAAATAAGATCTCACAGGTTATATTAGCAAAAAAAAGACTGTCTCTAAAGTCTTTATTCATCCGGGAGTGAACCTGCTGAAGTTGAAATACAACTTTCATATTAACAGGTTCAATATCCGGTATATGCTTTAGAGACAGCCTTTTTAAACAAGCTAAATTTATCTTACACGAATGAGTTTGTCCATATAAATATTTCCATCTGATGTCATCCGGTAAAAATAAATACCATCAGGCAGGTTGATTGTATTCATGCTAATTGATTGTACTTCATTTGCCTTCACATATCCATTAAATAACACAGCTATTTTTTCTCCTGACAAGTTGTATACTTCCAATGTAACATAAGCAGATTCTTCGAGTGAAAACTCAACAGAGAACTGATCACGGAATGGATTTGGGAATACATTCACAGGATTGGTTTTTTCTTTAATGGTAAGAACAGATTCGTTGTTTTCACAATGATTACTGTCTATCCAGTTCCCAATTTTACCGGCTGCGCGGTTCACTTCATGACCTGCAGCAGCGGGATAATTATTTGCAAAATAATCATCGATGGTTTCCATTGCCTGTTCAAGTTCCGGGAATTCACTTACCGTAACACCACTAAGAAAAATAGCTGAGTATTGTGTAAATGCTCTGCGGGTAGGTGTGTTTGGTGGCCAGAAAGCTTTGCCTTCTTCCTGTGTAAAACTCATACCACCGACTTCTACATCGTAGGGCCATACAGTATTTCTATTGGCAAACCAGTAACCCTGTGAATATGCACATGTTACAACATAAGAGTCATCATCTTCTTCGTAAACAGGAAGCGGAATAAGATCACCACCTGCTGCAGTAGCCACATAAAGGCCAAAAGCAGGGCCATCGCTGTTATTTGCAGGATTAAGGAATCCACTTGCAACAACGGTAATCGCAGCGCCTTCAAGTCCGAAAGTTTGAAGCGGAGCCTCATAAGCAACTACAGTAGTTTCACCATCAGCAGTGCGAATTTCCAATACATAATCATCAGTGGGCAATCCCAGGTAACCGGCAAAATCTCCATACCCGAAAGTAAACAGAGCACTTTCGCCACCCATGAGCCATACACTCACTTCGGGAGCGTCAGTAGAGCCATGGAAAACGAGCAGGTCGGTTTCGTCAGCATTTTCGCCCACTTCACGTGCAGGTGCAAAAGGATATACTGTGAAAGGCTCAACAGGATCATATCCGGTTTCGCTTACAATACCGTTTGCTACGATTATGTAAGTTTCATCGGTTTCGAATTCAACTGTTATGTCAAAAACAGAGTTTTCGATACCGGCACCGGCGGGTGCGATGTCAATAGTAAGTTCAACACCTGCAGGCACATCCACAAAAGGAGTAGCGGTTCTGAAAGCAAAGTCGGGAACAAATATTTCACCATTTACAAATACATCTACAGTTTCAGCGGCCAGATCGGCAGCGTTGTGGATGATCTGGGCGCGGGCAAACTCAGGCTCCGGTTCCTGTTCTTCACAATGGTTCTGATCTATCCAGTCACCAATAAAACCTGCAGCCTGGTTGACATTCATACCAGCAGGGCCGGGATAAACATCTGCAAAATAATTATCAATCGTTTCCATTGCATCTTCAAGTTCAGGGAACAGGCTTACCGTAACACCACTCAGATAAATGGCAGAGTATTGAGTAAAAGCTCTCCGGGTGGGTGTGTTTGGAGGCCAGAATGCTTGACCATCTTCCTGGGTAAAAGTTAAACCACCCACTTCAACATCATACGGCCATACTGTATGCGGATTTGCAAACCAATATCCTTGTGAGAATGCACATGTAATTTCTTCTTCATCTTCCTCATAAACTGGGAGCGGGATCAGTTCGCCACCTGCTGCAGTAGCCACATAAAGACCAAAAGCAGGACCGTCGCTGTTGTTTGCAGGATTAAGGAATCCGCTTGCAACTACCGTGAGTGCAGCGCCTTCCTGTTCCAGTGTTGCCAAAGGAGCAGAGTAAGATACTACTGTGGTTTCGCCATCAGCTGTGCGGATTTCCAATACATAATCATCAGTGGGCAATCCAAGGTAACCGGCAAATTGACCGTAATCGAAAGTAAACAATGCACTTTCGCCACCCATAGCCCAAACACTTACTTCAGGAGCATCGGTAGAACCGTGGAACACAAGAAGATCAGTTTCATTTGCATTTTCACCAACTTCACGAGCCGGAGCAAACGGATATATTGTGAAAGGCTCAACAGGGTCATAACCTGTTTCGCTAACAATACCATTAGCTACGATAACATAAGTTTCGTCAGCTTCAAGTGTTACGTTTGTATTGAAAACAGAGTTTCCGATACCGGCACCGGCAGGAGCAACATCAATAGTGAGCTCCACACCTGCAGGAACATCTACAAAAGGAGTAGCAGTTCTGAAAGCGAAGTCGGGAACAAAAATTTCACCGTTAACAAATACATCAACGTTGGCAGCAGCCATGTCGGCAGCATTGTGGATAATTTGTGCACGGGCAAAATCACCAACAAATCCTCTGGTAATAACAACAGAAGCAGCAGTTCCAATAGTAACTTCACTACCGTCTGTTGAGATAGCTCTGTGATAGAGAGTGATTTCATCACCGATATTTACACCAGCAGCATCCAGTAATGCATCTACAGTACCAAAATCAGCTTCAAACTGGGCATCAGCTCCTGTAGAAGCGTTAACAATAATTGTATTAAATTCAGAATCTGCAGCAAGTTGCCATACATATGCCACATTATCACCATCAGGATCGGTAGCAACTGACCATGAAGGTACAAATGGGGTATCGGGGGTTCCTGTTAGTGTAATCTCAGCACCATCTGCCGGAGCAATAATTTCAGAAGCTGAGGGTGCACTGTTGGGCGAAGCAAGTATCTGTGCTCTGATTTCTCCTGCAGGAAATGCATCGGTATGCAGATTTACATAAAGTTCACCGTTTAATAATTCGTCAATATCAGTTGATGTCAGATCGAAAATGTTATCAGCAGCATCCCACTCATCATCATCAACATCAGCAACAAGTGCAAAAGCAACGCCTCCGTTGTTACCTACAGCACCTCTATGAATATGTGACATGGTGTAATTGCCGGTAAGATCATAGAATTGTCCGTCAAGTTGTAATACATTGCCTGCGAGTGTAACATCTACGTATCCATTACCGTTACTAAGATTTGCAGGAACTTCAACAATTCCACTTAATATTCCTTCGAATTCCTGAACAACGGGGAGTTCAACTACTGTACCATCAGCAAGAACGGCAATAAGAGCAAATCCGGCTCCATCACTGTTATTTGCGGGGTTAAGGAATCCTGAAGCGAGAACACTTACTGATGAACCGGCGAGTCCGCGAAGGTCAGCACCAAAAGATACGATTACGTCATCGGGTGCCGCATTGGCAGCTATATCCAATGTGTAATAAGATGCGGGTACATTCAGGTAACCTGCAAAATCAGTGTATTCTGCTCCGGTAACAAGTGTTCCTACAAAACGTGCTCCTACGTTTACTGATGGAGCATCGGTAACACCATGATATACTAAAATGTCTACTTCATCGTCTTCAACCGCAGCTTCACGGGCTCCGGCAAATACTTCAAGGCTGAATGGTGCGGCAGGATCATAACCTGTAGCACTTACAATACCTGAAGCAATGGCTATATAGGTCTCATCAGCTGTAAGGTTTACAGTTACCGGACCTACACCGTTTTCAATACCTGCATCAGCAGGACTTACCACGATGTTAAGATCAACGCCGGCGGGAACATCCACAAATGGAGTGGCAGTTCTGAAGCCGACATCTGTCAAGAATTCATCACCGTTAACATAGATATCTACATTCTCTACTGCAGCATCTGCTGAGTTATGAATGATTTGAATTCTGGCAGTTTGTGCATTTGTTATACCTATAAAGGAAAAAAATGCTATGACTGCGAAAGCAAAATTTAGTTTTGTTTTTCTCATACAAATAATAATTTAAGTGAATAATTTTTGGTTTGTGAGCATTGATCAAACGTAAACCAATAGATAATGTTTAACAGAAATATGAAAAAGCTAAACAAATATTGATTTTTTCTTTAAATTACTCATCTTACAATGTATAAAATATTGATATTTAGTATTTTAATATTGTATTTTTTTAATCTTTAAAAAAAGTTAAATTTATTTTATCTTTTTAAACCATTATGAGGTATCAGCAGGTTTGAAATTGATTATTTGCTAAAGCATTAATTTTAAATGATAAATGCAGACATGTAGTTATATCTGTTCTTTTTTTTCCGTCTGCATCAAAAAGCTGTAATTATTAAAAAGCGGCTATTTTGTTTATATGATAATTATAATAGTTAGACATTTCAAGTTTTTTGATAACCTTAATTAATTTTCACTTTTTTTACCGGTGAAAAGAACTTCATGCTGATTTTTAAATTAGAATGATTCTACATGTTTATTTTTTTGAAATATTAAAAAAAATACCGTAATTGCATATCAAAATCAAAACATATGACCACCCAAAACAGAATCAAAACACTCACACAGTTTATTGTAGAAAGACAGGCGGAATATCCCCAGGCAAAGGGAGCATTAACACGTCTTTTAAATGATATTGCCACAGCCGCCAAAATCGTAAACCGGGAAATCAATGCTGCAGGCCTGGTTGATATACTCGGTTTTGAAGGAACTGATAACATTCAGGGAGAAGCACAAAAAAAGCTGGATGTTTATGCCAACGAACGGTTTATTGAAGCCCTGAAAGGCGGAGGAGAATGTTGTGCTATTGCTTCGGAAGAGAATGAGAAGATCATTTCGTTTCAGAACGAATTTTCCGATTTAGGCCGGTATGTTGTGGCAATTGACCCGTTGGATGGCAGCAGCAATATTGAGGCGAACGTATCTATCGGTACGGTATTTTCCATATATCGCCGTAAATCAGATGTCGGACCCGGTAAACTTGAAGACATGCTGCAACCAGGAGTTAATCTTGTAGCTGCCGGATATATTATATATGGTTCTTCAACCATGCTGGTATATACTACCGGTAAGGGTGCAAATGGATTTACACTCGATCCCAGTGTTGGCATATTTTGTTTATCGCACCCTGATATGAAATTCCCTGAAACGTCAAATATTTATTCCATAAATGAAGGAAATTATATTTATTTTCCGGAAGGGGTAAAAAAATATATCAAATTTTGCCAGGAAGATGATGCCAAAACACTCAGACCTTACACATCAAGGTACATAGGTTCTATGGTGTCTGATTTTCACAGGAACCTGATCAAGGGGGGCATCTTTATTTATCCCGGCACAACAAAACAACCCAAAGGGAAGCTCCGGTTGCTTTATGAATGTTGCCCGGTAGCTTATATTGCCGAGCAGACAGGCGGAAAAGCTTCAGATGGTTTCAACAGGATTATGGAAATTCAGCCTAAAACATTACATCAGCGGGCACCATTATTTGTTGGTCCGAAGTCGATGGTTGAAAAAGCTGAAGAATTCATGAGAAAATATTCTCCTGAGATGAATTCTGCAAAGAAATAGGGAGTAATTGATCTTACTCGTATTTGATCATAATCTTTTACTTAATTTCCTTTTGTTTTATTGTCTTGCAAATTGCTCACTGATTTGTCATTGAGGTTGCGTTTGAATATCTTTGCCTGTTTTTTCCGAAAGTAGCAGTGCAAATTGAAAACCGCAGAATTTTTACAAAGATATAAGAAAACCCCTGTTGTTACTGATGTAAGTGAACACCTTAAGTCGGGAATTATTGATCCTGTCAGGCTTACAGGGATGGCCGGGTCGTCGGCTGCTGTGATAGCTGCAGCAGTTTACAGGTCGGTACCTTTGCCTTTTGTATTAATTCTCTCCTCACGCGAAGAAGCGGCCTACTTTTTTAATGATCTTGAAAACCTTCTGGAAGAAAGAGATCTTGCTTACGAAAAAAGAAACATTTTTTTGTTTCCGTCTTCCTATAAAAAGCCCTATGAAACCACCGATATAGATAATGCCAATGTACTTTTACGTTCAGAAGTGATCAACAGGCTTTCTTCCGAAACCCGCAAATTTATTGTTGTAACTTATCCAGATGCGCTGACTGAGAAAGTGGTATCGCGCAAAGCTCTTAAAAAGAATACACTTGTATTGAATGATGGCGAGGCTACATCAGTGGATTTTATTCTTGAGCTGCTCCTTGAATTTGGCTTTTACCGCGTGGATTTTGTGGTTGAGCCCGGCCAGTTTTCCTTACGTGGCGGTATTGTAGATGTTTTTTCCTATTCAAACGATTTTCCGTTCCGGATAGAAATCATGGGCGATCAGGTGGAAAGTCTCAGGACCTTTAATCCTGAAAGTCAGATCTCGGTGCAGAAACTCAAAAAGATTACTATTCTGCCCGATATCAGTCAGATGGCGGAAAAACACGAAAAGGAGGACTTTTTCTCTATCTTACCTTCTCATACAGTTTTCTGGAATGACGATACCTTTTTTGCAAAAGAAAGGATTGACAATGCTTTTAAAATTGCAGAAGAGATATTTGCCGACTTCCGTTCCGGGATAAAACACAATAAGCCAGATGAAATGTTTCTGGATGGTGCTGCCTTTGTTGGGAAGCTTAAGGATTTCCGGCTGATTGAATTTCGCCGGCATATGTTGGCAGGAGAAGGAAGCCGCGAGTTCCGGTTTAATTTCTCTCCACAGCCTTCCTTCAACAAAAATTTTGAACTTCTGATCAAAAATCTGGTGGAAAAAACCATCAAAGGCTACAGTAATTTTATCTTTTCCGATAATCCACGACAGATCAACCGGATCCATTCAATATTTGAGATAGTTGCCGAAGAAAAGAAACAGGATGGATATTTTAAACATGATACCTTACCCATTTCTGTTCAGGAGGGTTTTATCGATCTTGATGAGAAGATTACCTGCTATACCGATCATCAGATCTTCGAAAGATATTACCGTTTCAGGATCCGCGACAAGTTTCCGGGTAAGAAAGATATCAATGTTGGCATCGAGGTACGAAACCTTATCATAGAAAACGTCATATTGTTCCGTTTGGCCGTTACTGGTTAAAAAGTCGGCAGTATAATTATAGG
>CAYXIT010000031.1:0-1618 GCA_964465275.1 uncultured Bacteroidales bacterium
ACAATATCAGAGACATTCTGAAGGTCTTTATAATATACTTCAACAGAGGTTTCTATCCTGTCTTCCAAAAAATTACGAAAATAACCAAGGGCCACCTGATCAGCAACCTGGGGAGGTATATTATTGCTTGCTGAATACCACACATCATAAGGTGCAACAGATTGTGCACTTTGCGCCTGCTGAATATATTGAACCATTCGGTTGTAGCTAGCTTTTACGGAACTCTTATCATTGATTTTAAATCTGAAACTCAGGCGGGGTTCCCAGTTTATAAATTCATCATAAAATGTTCCTTTTTCCAGTTGCAGTGTATCTGTTACTTCCCACTGAAGTGGATTGGTCTTATCGAAAACATACTGTTTTCCTGGCCCTATAAGCTGGAAAACAGAGTTTCTTATGCCGTAAACCAGTAATAACCGGTCGTTAAAAAGACTTTGTTCATTATTAAAATAAATACCATGTTCCAGTGCATTGGTGGATGAAAGATCAAATTCAGCCCCTGCAGCCCCTTCAATCCTTGCCACAATGGTTCCCGGATCCAGATTGTGATAAATACTTTGAAGACCGAAAGAAAATCTATTATTGTCATTTAAAATATAATTGAAATCGGCTTTCAGATTTACATTATGAAGAAAAGATTCCCATCTGAAACTTGCCGGACCGACATCGCCCGCAATATTAAACTGGTAATTGCTGTAAAGGATTGAGAAATCGCTGAACATCCTGTCGTTGTAAATTCTGTTCCAGCGCATACTGCTGGTGGCGTTTCCCCAGTCAAAACTGAAAAACTCGCTGAATACAGTCACATCCTTTCCGTAATAGCCGGTAAAGAATAATCTGTTCTGATCATTGAGCACATAATTCATTTTTCCATTGAAGTCGTAAAAGAAAAGTTGCGATTCACGCTGAGCTTCATCAGAGGAAAGCTTTAGGAAAAGATCGGCATAAGTTCTGCGGCCTGAGAAAAGAAAGGCGCTTCTACCACGTTGAATGGGCCCTTCTACAGTAAGCCTGCTTGATATCAAACCCAATCCTCCATTCATCTTAAACAGATTCTTATCGCCATCCTTCATACGCACATCAAGTACCGAGGATAATCGGCCGCCATATTCAGGCATTATTCCTCCTTTAAAAAGCTGAATATCCTTTACTGCATCAGGGTTAAAAACTGAAAAGAAATTGAATAGGTGAGATGCGTTAAAAACAACAGCATCATCCAGTAATACCAGGTTTTGATCGGCATTTCCTCCACGCACAAAAAAACCTGTGTTGCCATCGCCGGCTGATTGCACGCCCGGCAATAGCTGAATGGCACGCAGAACATCAACTTCACCCAGAAATGCAGGCAAATTTCTGATAGATTCAATATCCAGGTTAACAGTACTCATCTCGGCTCTTTCCACATTGCGGCCGGTTCTTTCGGCAGAAACAACCACTTCAGAAAGACGTAACCCTCCGTTTTGTAAGAACACATCCAGCGTTTTATCTGTATCCATAACAATTTTTCGCTCGAAACGCTGATAGCCGATAAATGAAAAGATCAAAGTGTATTCTCCTTCAATGAGCCTTATGCTGTAACGTCCGTCAATATCAGTTACAGCACCTCCATCAATCTCAG
>CAYXIT010000031.1:1628-4441 GCA_964465275.1 uncultured Bacteroidales bacterium
GCTGAAGACAGCGTTTTGCCGACATTCCTGTCTGCCTTGTTTGTTCTTGGGTTCATTGTTACAAAGGTTTCAGCTGTTTTCTTGGCATTACCCCTGCCAGGTACTCTCCGCTTGATGCATCACGAACTGATCCCCTGAGGGTGTATCTCTGTTCTGCAAATGCCAAAGTGGAAATTGAAATGAAAATTAAAAATATAAGGGTTCTTTGATACACTTTCTTGTAATGAATAAAATTTACTACTCTGTTAACAGGCTCTAAACAACTTGTTAGGAGTATTGTTTCGGCAGGTTATAGTTAATTCAGGTTAAATATGGATAGTACTGTTTAGAAACCATTATTGATTTAGCTTTATTGTCTTGCCAAAAAATTGTTAAACATTTTTTGTTTTATCTGCGTTCTTTGTACAAAATAAAAAATCTAAGTATCTTTATTTATATAATTCCATATTTGCCGGATATTTTTAAAGATCATATTACTAACATTTACATCTAAACCATTATGTTGAAAAAAATAAGCATTTTTACATTTGTTGCAATGTTCGCTTTTTTGTTAATACCCCAAAATAGTGCTGTTGCTCAGGGGCGAAATACTGAAGAAGTTGAGTTTACTGTTCTAGGAAACTGCGGTATGTGCAAGGATCGCATTGAACGTGCTGCATACAGTGTACGTGGCGTTCGCAGCGCAGACTGGGATCAGGAGAAACAGAAGCTGAATTTAACTTTCCGCACTGACAGAACTGACCAGGAAACCGTTGAGCGTGCTATCGCCAAAGCCGGTCATGATACCGAAAATTTCCTCACTGATGAAGAAACTCATGCCAATTTGCATCATTGCTGTATTTATGAGAGAGACCCCAAATTACTGAAGAAGAATAAGCAATATGATGAAGAATAAAACCCGGTTATAAATTTTATGGAAAAGAAAGAATTCAGAATCAGTGGCCTGCATTGCCAACATTGCGTCAGTCGTGTAAAAAATGCGTTATTACAACTGGAAGGGGTTAATCATGTTGTCGTTTCTCAGGAAAAAGAAGTTGTAAGTATAGAAGCTGATAATGTTCCTGATATTCATTTTCTGAACGATGTCGTTGAAAATCTTGGAGATTATAAACTCAGCGAAACCCTATGATGCATCTGAGTATTTATCATTAAATTTGCAATTTTACAATAAATCAATGCAGAATATTTTAAAGCACATATTGTCATGGACTCTTGCAGGTATATTCCTGGTATCATTTACCGGGCTAAGACTGTTGATCCATGAGTGTATAGCTTGCGAAAGTTCGGGTATTTATCTCTTTTCTCAGATTAGCGATTGCTGTGATCATAACAACGACAATGAGAGCTCAGATTATACATGTCAATTACCAGTTAATGAAACTTCTTCCTGCTGTTCAGTAAATGATGCAGAGTCGCAGTGTGAAAATTGCTGCAAAAATGAACTCGTATATGTAAAAAATGAGTACGACGTATCACCTTACCGGCACCACTTAAAAATACACCCTGTTGAATTTGAGGTCACTTCCATTGCTCTGCATGACCTTTACGGATTTAACAAAAGAGAATATAAGTTTTTGTACCGCAATATTTTTATCCCACCACCAAAATTGGTGGGGAAAGACTTCATACTTTTCTCCCACCAACTAAAGACCGACTGCATTTCTTTTCAGGCTTAATGTCTACCTTAATCATTTAAGAATAAGGTACTTATTGTGATTAATAATTTGTCACGATTTCTATAAATGAACCTGAAAATGTTAATGTTATGAATAATTCAAAAAAGTCGATTGTTTTTTTATTTCTTGTTTTAATCAGTTTCTCACTTTTCGCACAGGAAACAATAAAAGGTAAAGTATATGGCAATGAGCACCAGGGCGATCATCTCCATGAGGTAATTCTTCCAGGCGCAAATGTTGTTTGGGAGGGAACCACAAGTGGAGTAGCAACTAATGAGAACGGGGAATTCAATCTGAAAGTTACACAAAATCTTCCTCATGCCATTGTTGTAAGTTTTATTGGTTATAAAACCGATACCTTAATGATCGAAGCTGGTCAAAGCAATGTAGATATTGTACTTGAGTCTGCGCAAAACCTTGATGAAGTTGTCGTAGCCGGTCGTCGTCCGGGTTCTCATATTTCTTCTATGGAACCTATCCTTACCAATGTTATAACAGAAGATGAACTGCAGCGAGCTGCTTGTTGTAACCTGTCGGAAGCTTTTGAAACAAATGCTTCAGTTGATGTTACTTTCACTGATGCCGTTTCGGGTGCACAGCAGATCCAGTTGCTGGGGCTGGCTGGTATTTACAGCCAGATTCTTACAGAAAACACCCCGACAGTCAGGGGGCTCGGACAACCCTACGGTTTAGGCTTTATTCCCGGGCCATGGATGGAGTCAATTCATGTTTCCAAAGGGGCCGGAAGTGTTGTTAACGGCTATGAATCCATTACCGGACAAATTAATGTGGAGCTGAAAAAGCCCGAATCATCCGATATGCTTTTCTATAATTTCTATGGAAATGATTTTGGGCGACTTGAAAGCACTTTGAATGCTGCAACCCGACTGAACGATCAATGGTCAACCATGGTTCTGGCTCACGGTGAAATCCTGGAAAATCAATTCGACCACAATGGAGATTCATTCCTGGATCATCCGCTTATGCGTAAATATAATATTGTTAATCGTTATCGCTATGACCGGCCCGGAGTAATGGAATCGCAGTTTGGTTTTCGCGTGATGCAGGAAAACAGAAGGGGAGGGCAGCTGTCGTTTTTTGAAAATGGCGCTGAGATGAATTCGCCTGACTATTATG
>CAYXIT010000031.1:4451-19758 GCA_964465275.1 uncultured Bacteroidales bacterium
CCGACCGATACGAAGCTTTTGCACGTACCGGATTTTTCCTCCCGGGACAACCCGACGGAAGCATTGGCACTCAGTTGAGCTTTATTCACCACAACCACAATTCTCAGTATGGCTGGAACGAATACCTTGGCCGGCAGAATACCATTTATGCCAATATCATTTATGAGAATTCCATTGCCAATGACCCTGACCATAAAATCAATGCAGGGTTTAGTTTTCTTTTCGATGACTATAAGGAAAATCTTGAATCATCTGAAAATGAAACCAATTTTGACCGTACCGAGTCCGTTCCAGGAGTTTTTGCTCAGTATACTTTTCATCATAATGATGATTTTGTAGGTATTTTAGGTGCACGTGCCGATTTTCATAACTTATACGGTACTTTCTTTTCGCCACGGTTGCATATACGTTCTAATCTCACACCCACAACTACCTTAAGAGCATCCGCAGGAAAAGGATACAGGGTTCCCAATTTGCTGGCAGAAAATACCGGATTGCTGGTAAGTAACCGTCAACTTGTTTTTGTTGAAGACATAAATCCTGAAGAAGCCTGGAATTACGGTGGTAGTATAACCCAGAGTTTTGATCTTTTTGGCAGGGAAGCATCTATTGCGGCTGAGTATTTCAGAACCGATTTTGTAAATCAACTGATTGTTGATGTGGATACAGATTACGGAATGGCTATGTTCTATAACCTAAACGGTAAGTCGTATGCCAATAATTCGCAGGTTGAACTAAAGTTTGAGCCTGCATTGTTTTTTGAAGTTACTGCAGCAATGCGCTTTACAGATGTGAAAACTACCATTAATGATGAATTGGTCAGGAAGCCTTTTGTGAATAATTACAAAGGACTACTTTCCGGCTCATGGGTCAGTCGCAACAACAACTGGCAGATCGACCTTACCGGTCAGTTTAATGGCAGAAGCCGAATTCCGGATACATCAGTTTTACCTGAGCAATATCAAATGCCTTTGGAGTCTCCTGCTCATTTAATTATACATGGACAGGTAACCCGCAAGTGGAATAGCTTTGATATTTATATTGGTGGAGAAAACCTTACCAATTACAAGCAACATAATCCTATTATCGGTTCTACTGATCCTTTTACTGCCGATCTGTTTGATGCATCAATGATCTGGGGTCCTATTATGGGAAGAATGTTTTATCTGGGTCTTAGATATTCCATTCAATAAAATCCTTTAACCAAAAACCAGTAATGGTTAACCAATATTTCACATGTTGTTTTGCCCGGCATTATTGCCGGGTTTTTTGTTTTATCTTTGTTGTCGCTGTTCAGCAGCTAATTCGAAAAACATTAAACCCTTAAACTTATAATCCCATCTATCTATCAACCCTTAAACATCAAAAACTATGTGTTACTGGGTAGGAACCAAAAAAGTACGAGAAGAGATGCTTCGCCGGCTGCAGCAGGATCCTGATGATGAGATCGCTCAGTTATTTTATAAAACTTTTGTTGGTAAAGCCGAATTACCATTTAAGGAGCATTATGTGGCTATTGGGAAGGCCCGCCCTGAACTATCTGTGCTTTTGCATGATAAGAAAAAGGGTTTACAGTTCAGAAATATGATCTGGGGTTTACCCTGGAGCTATACCAACCCCAAAACCGGGAAATCATACTCTCGGGAAATGATAAACTCAACCTGCGAAAAGATCTTTTTTGTGCATCGTGATATTGTGTTTTCAAGACGGTGTGTAATTCCGCTTGACGGATATTATGAGTTTTTCCATTTCAGTGGTGAAGTTTATCCCCATTTTATGAAGCCAAAGGAAGGTCTTTTCTATGCAGCAGGAGTTTGGGATGAAAGCGTTGACAAAGAAACCGGTGAGATTACCGCAAGCTTTTCCATCATTACAACACCGCCCAATCCGCTTGCCCAAAAGCTTCACAATAACACCAAAGCCCCCAATGGTCCACGCATGCTGCTTATCCTGCCCGATGATAAAATATGGGATTACCTGAACCCAAATGCCCGTAAGGAAGATATTACAAAACTTTTTGTGCCTTATGATGAAAATATGATGGAAGCCTACCCGACAGCCAGATTTTTACGAAAAGAATTTGCCGGTAAGCTGAATACCGAAGAAGTGCGCGCTAAAGTAGATTATCCTGAGTTGTTTTTTGCCTGAATGTTGATAATATGAGCCAATTACTACCCCGTGAGCGAAAAGCCTTTGTGCTGCATATGTCCTACTCCTTTCTTGAAGGCTTCATAGCGGGTTTGATTATACTCAATGAGTTTGTTTTTGTGAAGAGCCTTCTGGGCTCCAATTACCAGCTTGCAGTATTGTTTCAATTCAGCGTGGCTGTATTTCTGCTGCTGATCTTCATGAACGAATGGCTTAAACGCATCCGCAACAAAAGAAATGTATTGCGCCGTGCTGCTTTATTATCACGTCTCCCACTTTTATTGCTCTTTTTCTTTCCCAGGAGCCCCGAAAGTCTGGGGGGAGATTCAATATATCATTACATTTTTCTGGGAATATTTTTGATTTATTATCTGGGCAATACGGTTATCTGGCCTACCATTAATCTGTTTCTGAAAACATCCTATCGTCATGATAACTTCAGCCGGTTATTCAGTTATGCCACCACTCTGAATAAAATCGTAATGATGGTCACCACGTTTGTGTATGGCTGGCTGCTTGATATTGACAATTACATTTTCGTATATATTTTTCCCATAGCGGCTGTTTTGGGTGTGCTGTCGGTATTTTTACTTTCTCTCATTCCCTACCAGGTTGAAAAAGTTGAAGTAAAGCAAAACGGATTCTGGAATTCGGTGCGTGAATCCGCTTTGGGTATGGTAAGGATTCTCAGAACCAACCGGCCGTTTCTTGATTTCGAGATCGGGTTTATGCTTTATGGCATGGGTTTTATGGGATCGGTAACAGTTATTGTTTTGTTTTTTGAGGTCGGACTGGGACTCAATTATTCCAGTATTGCGTTTTATAAAAACGGGTATAATGTGCTGGCAATTATCATGCTACCCTTTTTCGGGAAGCTTATGGGAAAAATTGATCCACGCCGTTTTGCTGCGATCTCTTTTTTCTCAATGCTATTATATATCCTTTTCCTTACCCTCACGGAATATTACCCTGCATATACTGAGTTCTGGGATATCAGACTATACCATTTGCTGATTTTTTATATATTATTTCATGGAGTCTTTGCTGCTACCATGGCCCTTACCTGGTTTATCGGTTCAGCTTATTTTTGTCCACCCGAAGAAGCCGGAAATTATCAGTCAGTGCATTTGGTTTTGACGGCTTTTCGCAGCTTATTTGCGCCGTTGATGGGAGTTGCACTTTATGAAGCCTTTGGGTTTACAATAACTTTCGTTATCGCAATGAGTTTCCTTGCTATCGGGATCAGTTATTTATTATGGTCGGAAAGGAATGTATCCTTACCGGGTGGTGTGAAGCCCGGTGTTGAAGGCACGGGCTAAAAACTCCAATACTGAATCACCTGTTTATTTCCAGATGTTTTTTAACATGAAAATTTAGCCGACATGTGATTGCAGCCATGCAATTTCCTTATCCCATATATCGGGTTCAGGGGTTTCAAGAATCATAGGAATACCGTCAAGGCGCGTGTCTTTCATCAGTCGTATAAAACCTTCTTTTCCGATAAACCCTTCGCCTATGGAAGCGTGGCGGTCTACTCTGCTACCCAGGTCTTTTTTTGCATCGTTCAGATGCATGCCTTTCAGGTATTTTAAACCCACAATATTGTCAAAATCTTTCCAGAGCTGTTCATATCCTGCTTCCGAACCAAAATCATAACCGGCAGCCCAGCTGTGGCAGGTATCCAGACATACACCCACCCTTGATTTGTCATCGGTAAGTTCAATAATGCGGGCAAGATGTTCGAAGCGATAACCCATGTTGCTACCTTGTCCTGCGGTATTTTCTATAACGGCGGTTACCCCTTTTGTTTTTTCCAGAGCCATATTCACTGACTCAGCAATGCGTTGCAGGCAATCGTCTTCAGATATTTGCTTCAGGTGGCTGCCCGGGTGGAAGTTGAGCATTGTTATGCCCAGTTGTTCGCAGCGTTGCATTTCATCAAGGAACGCCTTGCGCGACTTTTTTAAACCTTCTTCTTCGGGGTGGCCCAGATTGATTAGGTAGCTGTCGTGGGGAAGAATTTGTTCCGGTGTATAACCATTTTTTTCGCAATTGGCCTTAAAATTTTCGATGTTTTCATCGGTAAGAGGTTTGGCAAACCATTGCTTCTGATTTTTGGTAAAAAGTGCAAAAGCAGTGGCACCAATGGCTGCTGCGTTAACGGGAGCATTTTCTACTCCGCCTGAGGCACTTACATGGGCTCCTATGTATTTTTTGTTTTGCATTGTATGTAAGGTTTTTCGGTGGTTACTTTATTAGTCTGATAAACGCTTATATTATGAAATGGTTTGATTAACAGTTTTCTCTTCTATCTGCTTCGCTTATGGATGCTGGTCAGCAGCAGGTTTATTTACCGGAGATACACGCGGAGGTGCATCGCGGCGGTTTACGATGTAAATTCCGGAAAGAATAATAATTCCCCCAATGATCTGATTAAGGCTGAGATATTCTTTTAATATGATGATTCCCAGCAGGGCTGTTACTACCGATTGTGCAAGAAGTGTAACAGATACATTACTTCCTTTAAGATGTCCGAGGGCGTAATTGATGCACAGCCATCCTCCAAAATGTGAAACAAGGCCCAGGCCCAGAAGCGAAAGCCAGGTCCGTGATGAATATCCGGTAAAAGAGTGGCCCATGAACAATGTGGTAAAAAACATCATCACCACCATAACTATCAGCGAAAGCGACATGAATGTTACTGTATTTACTCGCTTACGAACTTCTACTGTATATATCAGATAAAGCGCATAGAAGAAGCCTGCCGCCAACGACAGCATATCACCGGTATTGAACTGCATAGTTCTCCACGATTCGATACCAATGAGCACATTGAGTCCGATGATGGCCACCACCAGCCCCACCCAGAATTTGCGGGGCAAGCTTTGCCGCAATATAACCACAGTTATGAGTCCCAGCCAGATGGGAGCGTTGTTTGCCAGGAGTGTTGCAGTGGCAGCAGTAGTGAGGGGGATTGCCGTATTCCACATAAACAAATCGACCGCAAAGAAAAACGAACCTGCCAGGATCAGCAGCATATCCCTGCGTACCGGCATTTTTATTCCCCGGTACATCCAGATCGGGATTATTGCCAAAGCGGCAAACAGTAATCTATAGAAAGTGGCAACCGATCCCGGAACATCAGCTATCTTTACAAAAATGGCCGAAAACCCAATGCAGACAATACCCAGGGCAAGGGCAAACCAGGCAAATAATGGTGAGGCTTTAAAGTTTTTAAGCATATCCGGATATTGAAAAGTTTTTCTGCTTTGGCTGAATTTCTACCAAAGTGCAAAAATACACGGATGTTTTGGGTTTTGGACAAATCATGGGTTTTATTTCATGATTCTTTTCGGCATAAAAAGTGATGGGGCGACTTGCGGTTACCCTTTCGCATTGCAGAAATCATTCATTTGAACACGTAAGAACAAGATTTCGAACCCCTGGTTCTCAGTATCAATCATCTCTTCTCCCACAGTTTCAAAAACCCTGAATACACGATAATAAAGAGAGTAACGAAAACACTCACCACTGCCGATGGAAGTGCGATCATGGGTTCGCCCTGAAAGAAGGTAAAGGCTGCAACGGCAGAAAAAGCACTGCTTTTGGTGGTCAGCATAAAGGTGCTGCTGATGATCATACTGCGGCGGACACCGCTTTTGTCCATTATGATGTGATAGAGAAAACCCAGCAAGTACATGGATATCAGTAATATAAGCGACATGATAAGTACAATGCCGGGCTGAGCAAAAAAAATATCGGCACTCATACCCATGATGGGGGTTATTACCAAAAAGAAGCCCCATTTGATCACTGTTTCGCGGTGCTTCTCTACCGTGGGAAGGATTTTTTTATGTCGCAGAAACCGGCTTATAATCAAAGGTATCACAATAAGCTGCACCATAATATTGAATATTCTCAAAGGATCAATCAGCGTATCGCCCAGAAAAAGCAGCAAAATAAGCGGGGTAAGCAACATGGCAATAAAATGCAATCCGAAAACTCCGGTTACACTGAAATTGTTATCTCCGTTGAGCATGGTGGAGAATGGTATCACTGATGGGCCCGGTGGGGCAGCCGCTACCAGGATAAATCCCACATAATAGGGAAAGTATTCGTGGGTCGGATCATTGGAGAAAAACAACCACGACAGTCCGATGAGCACCAGTCCGAAAACAATAAAATTAAGAAAGGTTGACCATGCAAGCGGCTTCAGCGCATTGCTTACCGGTACCCAGCTTTTAAAACTGAAACCTGTAGTGGCAAAAACCATAACAAAGGCCAGAGTATAAACGGATATTTCTGCCAGGGGACGCGTATGTTCACCAAGTATGAGTCCTGTTACCAGGGCCAGAGATAATACAAAATCGCGATGGTTTATTACTGTAAGAAATTTCCGCATTTCTTTGTTATTGGTTAAAAAGCTTTCTGCTTGTTTATGAAAAGCTTAAAAATTTATTCCCCATCCCAGTTTTACCAGTAGCCTGTTGTTCAGGAAATCATTACTAAACCGGGATCGGAAATCTATTCCCCAATGTAGTTTGTTCCCGGCTTTTACCAGGTAACCCCCTTGTAATACAAACCTGGTCTCCAGATCATTTTTTGTTTGTTGTGTTGAACCAATTGCTTCAGCAGAAGTAAGTATAAAAAATTCCCCGGGATCAAGAGCTTGTCCCTGCAGCGGTATTTCAAGGGATGTTCGGTATCGCAAGCGTATCCGCAGGGGAGCTTCTTGCTCCAGGGTTTGATCTGAGCGTAATCTATGACCCAATACTAAATTACCTGGCCTGTTAACCCATGAAAACTGTTGTATAAACCGATGGCTGAAATTTGAAGCAGGTTCAGTACCCAACTGGTATCCCAAAGCGACACGTTGAAAAGGGTTTAGCCTGCGTGTTATAAAAACCTGGATATCCGTACCGTCATAATAGTTTTGCCATTGATCAGGTGATTGACCGATATCATAAAAAAACAGGAATGATTCAATTTTTGAATTTATGGAATACCTGTCATTGAGTTTGATATTAAACGATAGATCAGGTGATATGGCAGCATCACCAATAAATTTCTGGCCTGATACCAAAAAAGGAATAAGCCAGGTATAAAAAAGTATAACAAATTTTTTACTGAAGTATTTTTTCATATTTAAACAGGAAATAACAAGTTAATTCAACTGAAAGGGAGTCTGTGTTGTCAGAAATCAAGATTAAAATTGGGTGGAAGGATGATTTCCCTGAATAGAATTACCTCCCCTTTATGATCAAAAAGAATTTCCCATAACTTGTTCTCGGTTTCGGTAACCCCATGGAATTCAATTTCGAAATTGATTGTAATATTTTCTTTTTCTTCTTCTTCTTCCTCCTCCAGATAGTCTTCCAGTTGATCTTCATTGCCAAGTAACTGCACCTGTATTTTAAGGATCTTGTATTTCAGAAAGTTTTCTTCAAAGAAATAATTTATTGTTTTTCTGGTTTTTTCAGGGATTTCTTCAAGAGTAATGATTTTTTCAATGTCAACATTATCTCCGGCACTATTAAATTTTACACTGTACTGATCACCATCCCATTTGAATTTGGCTTCATAAAAGTTTCCATCTTCTGATATCTCCTGGTACCATTTAACCCTTTTAAAACCTTCAAAAACGTCATCAACAAACTCTAATGCATCTTCAGGGACTAATCTTTTTTTGATTCGGGTTTCTCTTTCTACTTTATTTTGAGCAGAAAGGTCTGAAAATGCAAGCAGAGCCAGGAATATGATGAGTACCTTTGTTAAATATGATGAATACAAAGGATTAGCCGACATTGTTGAAAGCTTTTTAACAGAAGAGCAAATTGCTTTAATAATTCTGTTGAAAGTTATTAGAGACATGGTTAACATTATATATATAATTTAAAAATTATAACATAAATTTGTTTTATATTGTTTGGATGTATTATAGCATTTACTGACAAATTTATTGATTTTACTTAAAACTTTTTGATGAACAGATACTATGCATGTTTTTTACAATAACGATATTTCCGGGGATATTTCAGAGTTGGGAGAAGAAGAAGCAAGACATTGTGCACGTGTATTGCGTTTGAAGCCCGGAGAATTTATTGGTATTACTGATGGAAAAGGTATCTTTTGCATGGCTCGTTTACTTAATGTGGATGCAAAGCATGTAACAGCAACCATTGAAAGAAGAGATTTATTGCCTGAGCGTTCTTTTCACATTCATATGGCTGTTGCTCCCACCAAAAACATCGATCGTTTTGAATGGTTCCTGGAGAAGGCCACCGAATGTGGTATAGAAGAAATCACGCCTCTAATTTGCGAGCAGTCGGAGCGCAAGATTGTAAAACCTGAGCGTTTAAATAAAATAATAGTAGCTGCCATGAAACAATCTCAGCGGGCATGGCTACCCAGGTTAAATGATGCAGTTAAGTTTAAAGATTTTTTAAAAAACTACAGTTCTGATACCCCGTCATTTATTGCCCACTGCGAAGAAAGAGATAAAAACCCATTGCGTGATGCCTATAAACCCGGCAAAGATATAATGGTCATGATAGGACCGGAGGGTGATTTTAGTCCTGAAGAAGTGCAGCTGGCCCGTAGTAAAGGCATACAGGCAATTTCTCTCGGACAAAACCGTTTACGTACCGAAACGGCAGCCCTTGTGGCATGTATGGAAGTGAATTTTTTAAATGGGGAATTGGGTTGAGGCATAGATTAAGTATAAGTTTAAGATTAGTAAGGAATATAACTGTTTGTCATGAAGTTCGGAATTTATATAATCGTTATCGTAGTGCTGTTCATGGTTGTAACGGATGCAGTGGCACAAAGCTACCAGATCGCAACTCTGAAATACCGGGGTGGGGGAGATTGGTATTCCAATCCCACGGCACTACCCAATCTTGTGGAGTTTGCCAATCGTGAGATAGGTACATCTATCAGTACCAATATTGCCACTGTTGAAGTGGAAAGCCAGAACCTGTTTAATTATCCTTTTGTTTATATGACCGGACATGGCAATGTTGTTTTCTCGGCCCTGGAAGCACAAAACCTGCGTAATTATTTGATTGGTGGCGGATTCCTTCATGTGGATGACAATTATGGACTTGATCCCTTCTTCCGGCGGGAAATTGCAAAGGTATTTCCTGAATATGAACTGGTTGAATTACCCTATTCCTATCCCATCTATCACCAGAAATTCTCATTTCCCGATGGACCACCCAAGATTCATGAGCACGATGGCAAACCCCCGCAAGGGTTCGGGATATTTCATGAAGACAGATTGGTATTGTATTACACCTACGAAACAGACCTGGGAAACGGTTGGGAAGATCAGATCGTACATGGCAATCCCGGGGAAGTTCGCTTGAAAGCCTTACGCATGGGAGCCAATATTTTGCAATATGTTTTTAATCGCGAATAAATTTTTACACTTTTCTACTGTTTCCTTGATAGTATTTTGAAGAGCAAGTAAGAAAATGGGAAAGTAAGAAAGTAGGTTCTAAATCACCACTCACTATTCACTAATCACTGTCTTTTCATTCATGTAAAATCGCAAGAATAACCCTGTTCAGGTTTTCAATGGCCTGGGGGATGCTCCATCGATCGGTATCGCGTTGTTCCACATAGTTCGAAACGGCCCTGATCTGGGCACAGGGAATATCTTCAGCAAAACAGGAAAAGAAAAAGGCTGCTCCCTCCATGCTTTCTGTTGCCGGGTTGCAGCGGTTTCTTATTTTTTCAATACTTTTATTGGTGGTATGTACCCTGTTAACCGTGATGCTCCGCACTGTTTTTAACTGGTTGATGGTTTTGCTTTTGATGGGAAGATCATTCACCAGTTGACCGTCTCTGTATGGGAAATAATTCTCTTCCAGTAACTTCAGGTCTATCAATGATAAAAAGTATTCACCCTGTTCGGCACCCAACTCAGGAAACTGGTCGTGGGTAACATGTACAACTTCGCCCAGTTCCAGGTCTCGGACAAAGCTTCCTGCGATGCCCAGGTTCAGGGCTCCATCATAATTATTATTGGCCAGTGCCTTCCCCATGAGATATGCCGTGGGTACCATTCCGACTCCTGTTGTAAGTACATCAATTTCCATCTTATTGAATGTATAACGGTTCATCTGGGCATTGATCCTTTCTATAAACTTGAAGTGAGTTAACAGTGGTTTAATTTCAAGGGTTGTGGCTGAAACTATAAGAATTTTCATTTTTTCCCGTACATTTTGTTTTGGGTTGTAAATATACAAACAAAAGTGAAGTAAGTCTTTTTAAAGGTTTTTTATTCATTTAAAGTTTGAAATAAACCTTTAATTATAGGCTATCAAGGTATTAAAATACAATTGATGGTAATTTCCACCGGGTCAGAAACAAGGAATGTACTTACCCCTTCTCCCACATTGTAATCAAGCCGGTTTAGGCTAAAGGTGCCGCGCAGGGTATTGCCTTGTTTTTCAAATGGAATAGTCACCGTGCGGGTGACTCCTTTCATGGTTAGTTTGCCACGTGTTCTATAGCCATCATCGGTTTGGGAGATACTTTCGGAAACAAAGCAAATCTCAGGAAACCTTTCCACATCAAAATACTTTTCGCCTCTTAAGTCCTCGTCACGACTGCTGATCCCTGTATCCACTGATGATGCATCAATACAAACCGAAAAGGATGATTCTTCAAGGTTTTGTTCGTTAAATTTCACATCTCCGGTCATGCCGGTAAAAGTACCACTTACGGTATTGATACGTAAATTCCCAATGTGAAAACGTACCTCCGATGATTCACTATCAAGCTGCTGAGAAATGGACTGAATGGGGAAGAAAATGATAAGTAAAATGGGGGAAAGTTTTTGAAATAATTTCATTCTCTTAATTTTTGGAATCAAAACAATGATTTTTATAACTATATAACAGTATTATCAAGTATTAGTTTAAAATAAATCGTATTTTGAAATTTATCATTAAATTTCATATTGTGTAAAAACATTTCTTTCATATTACGGTTTAACGCTGTTTTAAATATAAAGTTTAAATAAAAAGGATATTTCCCATGTCTTCACACAACCACTATAGCTTTTTTATGGCAGGTATTTACGACAAAGTATTGCACATCCCTGTTCGCAATATTCGTTGGTCGGTGACAGAGATAATAAAGAATGCCGAAGCCAAAAAAGTCATTGATTTGTGTTGCGGTACAGGAAATCAAATCACTTATCTGAAGAAAGCAGGCATTGAGCAGGCTATTGGGGTTGATATTTCTGACAATATGCTGCAACAGGCCTGGCGCAACGGATTGAAAGATGTATGCCTGAGAATGGATGCTTCGGCAACTACTTTTAACGATAATGTTTTTGATGCAGCTATTATGAGTTTCTCCTTGCATGAAATGCACGCAGAAACAGCCCGCAAAGTTTTCCTGGAATCAAAACGAATTGTAAGACCCGGCGGATCGCTTATTGTGATAGATTATAGCTTTGATGAGCAGACAAATCCTATTGGTCGTTTTGCCACACGCGCAGTGGAAAAATTTGTCGGCGGCGACCATTACCGCAATTTCAAATACTTTATGACCCATGATATGCTTAAGAAATTTGCAGAAGGGCTCGAAATAAAGGAGCAGAAAAGATTCTTGTTTGGTGCTGTAGCAATTTGGGTTTTTGCAAATAGTACGTCATGGGAATATAATTCTTAGTTCATTAACTGCTTTGAGCAAATATACCCTTTACTATTAAATGAATGTAATTTCTCAAATGTGGCACCCTTGAAAAATTATTTAATATTCAGGTGTAAATATTTACCCAAAATGTGAGAAAAATCCACAATATTATGAAAATAGTATTGAACAGATATGTTTATTTAATGCTGTATAAGCCCCACCAGAACTGCAGAAATGACCTAATTTTTCCCGGATGCATGTTTTTTGGTACACATTTTTACATATCTCTGTAAAATTAAATTAATACAAATCATAAAAAGCCCTGGAATACATTATAAAAACTGATGGCAACTGAATAAATTGATTGTATCTGTTTATTTGTGAAAATAGCTTTATTGAGTTTTTCAATTTTGATTTGATTGTATGACAGACTTTTGGTTTAAATTAAAAAATGAACTGTTATGAAAAAACTAGGAATCATAGTTATCGTTTTGGGTATCTTGTTAACCGTTTTTTCGGGAATTAGTCTAAAAAAAGAGGATACCATTGTCGAAGTGGGAAATGTTGAGCTGACCCAGGAAAAAGAAGAAGATGTTAACTGGCCTCAATGGATAGGTATTGCGGCAATTGCAGCTGGAGTTATAATTTTTGTTGTTGGAAGGAAAAAGTGAGATAACAGTTTTATTTTGGGATTTCAGACATCTTAAAACATGGAAGTATTTTAATTAGAGGTTTGCAAAATCATTTTTGATTCTGCAAACCTTTTTTTGTGAGATTACATATTATCAAAACATAAAACCAAAATGATGTGTTTATAAAGTCATATCATTCTTAAATTATGAAAATCCTTCTCACCGGTGCCACCGGATATATTGGCAAGCGCCTGCTGCCTGTTCTTGTAAACAAAGGTTACATAGTAGTGTGCTGTGTGCGTGATAAAAACCGGTTTTCACCACCGGAGCCTTTACGAAAAAGTATTGAAGTGGTGGAAGTGGATTTCCTCGATAAGAAAACCCTGGGTAATATTCCTGATGATATTGACGGAGCTTATTACCTCATGCATTCTATGTCCACATCAAGTAATTATGAAAAACTTGAGTTGGAAGCAGCACAAAATTTCAGGAAATCACTTGACAAAGGTAAAGTGAAGCATGTAGTTTACCTGAGCGGAATTGTCAATGAAGAGAGCCTTTCCAAACATCTTACTTCGCGTAAGGCAGTAGAGGCTGAGTTGGAAAAAGGCAAGTATCATTTTACCACACTAAGGGCCGGTATTATAATAGGCTCAGGGAGTGCTTCTTTTGAAATTATTCGCGATCTGGTGGAAAAGTTGCCTGTTATGGTTGCACCCAGGTGGTTGAATACCCGCTGCCAGCCAATAGCCATAAAAGATGTAATTACTTTTCTGGATAGAACTCTTTTTGAAGAAAAAACCTTTAACCGTAATTTTGATATTGGCGGACCCGATGTATTGACATATAAAGAAATGCTGCTTGAATTCGCTAAGGTAAGGGGACTGAAACGATGGATTGGAATTGTTCCGGTTATGACTCCGAAGCTTTCATCCTATTGGTTATATTTTATTACATCTACTTCCTATCGCCTGGCTACATCTCTTGTCAGTAGCATGAAAGTCGAAGTGGTAGCCCGAAATGATGAAATCAATCATTTGCTGGATATAACACCCATGGACTATGAGACCTCCTTGAAAAGAACTTTCTCAGCCATAGATACCAATGAAGTTATTTCAAGCTGGAAGGATTCACTTATAAGTGGACGCATCAATCAAAGTCTTTCTGCTTTTATTAATGTTCCGGTAAATGGATGTTTTGTCGACCATCGCGAAAGAACATTGAAGGACAGGCAACGAACCATAGAGAATATATGGCGTATAGGGGGTGAAACCGGCTGGTATTATGCAAGCTGGTTGTGGAAAATCCGTGGATTATTGGATAAACTATCGGGTGGGGTAGGCCTAAGGAGGGGTCGCACACACCCCAACCGTATTGAACCCGGAGATTCGATAGACTTCTGGCGTGTATTGTATGCTAATAAAAAAGAAGGCAGGCTGCTGCTTTTTGCTGAAATGAAACTCCCCGGCGAGGCCTGGCTGGAATTCAAAATAGAAGATAATAAACTATCTCAGATTGCCACATTCCGACCCAAAGGATTATGGGGAAGAGTATACTGGTATTCTGTAGTACCCTTTCATCATTTAATTTTCAGAGGGTTAATTAATCAACTTGTTAAATATTAGATACCAACAGAAAAAACTATATAAACTATCCTGCAAAAGAGTAAAAGAATATCCTTAGAATTTGATCAGCAGGTTTCCTGAACAATCCAAGCAATCCGATCATAGCCTTATGATATATTAGTCAGCATTTCGGATAAGATTCACCTGGAGAAATTTACTGTTTAAGGTAGTTTTTGTCTTGAATTTATATATATATCCTAAACAGAAAAGTGTTACACCCCAAAATGATCAAAAACATTTTTAATTGTTAATTTTGCAGCGCAATTAAAAGTCAGTAATATCAAATCCTTTTATCATGGTTCTTCTTTTTGGGGATAACACCAATCTCATCATAGCAGTTGAAATATACAATCAACCTGCCGAAAAAGACATTGAAAAGCTTGAATGGCTTTTTAGCGGTGCAAAACGAATTGAATTGGAGTCATTAGACGGTTATTTTGTCGGCCCCCGTCGCGAAATGATCACCCCCTGGAGTACCAATGCCGTTGAAATTACCCAGAATATGGGTATTGAAGGGATTACCCGTATCGAAGAATTCTTCCGGGTAGATGGCCCCGATGCTGAATATGATCCAATGCTCCAGGTTCTGTATCACAACCTCGACCAGCACATCTTTACCATTGATAAAAAGCCCGATGATATTATTCTCATAGACGATATTGAAGCATATAACCAACAGGAAGGTCTTGCCCTTAGCAAAGAAGAAGTTAATTACCTGAATGAACTGAGTGAGCGTTTGAACAGGAAACTTACCGACAGCGAAGTATTCGGTTTTTCACAGGTAAACTCAGAACATTGCCGACATAAAATTTTTAACGGAACTTTTATTATTGATGGTGAAGAGAAGCCCAGCTCACTTTTCCAATTAATTAAGCGCACTTCCAAAGAAAATCCGAATTTTCTGGTTTCGGCCTATAAAGATAATGTGGCTTTTGTTCGGGGCCCGTATGCTGTTCAGTTTGCCCCTGTAAGGCAGGACCAGCCGGCTCTATTTAATGAAAAGCCTATCCAGACCGTAATTTCGCTTAAAGCGGAAACACATAACTTTCCAACAACTGTAGAACCGTTTAACGGAGCTGCTACAGGTTCTGGAGGAGAAATTAGAGATAGGCTTGCTGGAGGAAAAGGATCGCTTCCATTAGCAGGAACAGCAGTTTACATGACATCATATTCTCGATTAGAAGAAAACAGGCCTTGGGAAAGTTTAGAGGAACGAAAATGGTTATACCAAACACCTATGGATATTTTAAT
>CAYXIT010000031.1:19768-29030 GCA_964465275.1 uncultured Bacteroidales bacterium
TCGCTTAAAGCGGAAACCCATAATTTCCCTACTACTGTAGAACCCTTTAATGGAGCTGCTACTGGTACAGGTGGAGAGATTCGCGACCGGTTGGCTGGTGGAAAAGGTTCATTACCCCTGGCAGGAACTGCTGTTTATATGACCAGCTATCCGCGACTTGAGCACGGCAGGAAAGTCTGGGAAAATAATGTTCAACCCCGCTCATGGTTGTATCAGACTCCTGAACAGATCCTTGTAAAAGCTTCCAACGGTGCCAGCGACTTTGGAAATAAATTTGGGCAGCCCCTTATTTGTGGTTCGGTGCTCACCTTTGAGCATATCGAAAATGACAAGACTTTTGCCTACGACAAGGTGATTATGCTGGCCGGTGGCGTGGGTTTTGGCAGAAAGGAAGACAGCATTAAGGATGTTCCTGGGAAAGGTGATAAAGTAGTAGTTCTGGGTGGCGATAACTATCGTATAGGTATGGGTGGCGGCGCCGTTTCATCTGTTGCTACCGGCGAATTTGCCAATGCCATTGAACTGAATGCTGTTCAGCGCTCTAATCCCGAAATGCAGAAACGGACCATGAATGCTATTCGCGCCATGGTTGAGCGTGATGAGAACCCTATAGTATCTATCCATGACCATGGCGCCGGTGGGCATTTGAATTGTTTATCAGAACTGGTAGAGGCTACCGGCGGAACCATACATCTTGATAAACTCCCGGTTGGTGATCCTACTCTCTCTGCCAAAGAAATAGTGGGTAACGAATCACAGGAGCGTATGGGTCTGGTGATAAATGAAAAAGATATTGAAGACCTGAAGCATGTGGCACAAAGAGAGCGTTCGCCCATGTATGTGGTGGGTGAAACCACCGGTGATATGCATCTGAAGTTTGAAGACAACAATGGAAACAAACCCATTGATCTGCAGCTTTCCGAATTTTTTGGCAATGCTCCCAAAACCCTTATGGAGGACATCACCAGTGAGTCAAAACTCAATCCCCTGAAATACGACATTCATAAAATTGAAGAATATATTGAGAATGTTTTACAAATTGAGGCAGTAGCCTGCAAAGACTGGCTCACCAATAAGGTGGACCGCTCTGTTACAGGACGGATTGCGAAACAACAGTGTGCCGGTGAAATTCAGCTTCCACTGAATAATACCGGTGTTACATCTATCGATTACCGGGGCAGGGAAGGGGTTGCTACCTCTATAGGACACGCACCTGCAGCTGCTTTGATAGATCCTGCCGCAGGTTCTGTACTTGCAGTGGCGGAATCCCTTACCAATCTGGTATGGGCACCTCTTACCCATGGTCTAAAAGGCGTTAGCCTGAGTGCTAACTGGATGTGGCCCTGTAAAAATGAAGGTGAAGATGCCAGGTTATATAAAGCGGTGGAAGCTTTGAGCGATTTTGTTTGTCAGCTGGGAATAAATGTCCCTACCGGTAAAGACTCCCTCTCCATGACACAGAAATACCCTGATGGGAAAAAAGTTATTTCACCGGGAACAGTCATAGTGAGTTCGGTTGCTGAAGTTTCTGATGTGAAAAAGGTTGTGGAACCGGTGCTTATGAAGAATGAGTCTTCAGTATTGCTTTATGTTGATTTTTCTTCTGATACTTTGAAAACAGGTGGAAGCAGTTTTGCCCAGACTTTGAATGCATTGGGCACTGAAGCTCCCACCATTAAGGATGCTGATTATTTTATAAACTGTTTTACTGCCATTCAGGAATTAATTAATAAAGACCTTATCCTTGCAGGACATGATGTATCGGCGGGTGGACTGATTACTGCATTGCTTGAAATGTGCTTTGCCAATGCAAGCCACGGAATCAATACCGACTTGTCGGTTTTCCCGGAAAATGATTTAGCCGAAGTCCTCTTCAGTGAAAATCCTGCTGTGGTAATTCAGATATCCGACCGCGATGCTGTGGCCGAAGTTTTTGAGCAATATGGTGTTCGTTATAAAGTTATTGGTGTTCCGGTTGAAGAGCGTGTAATTAGTCTGAATGGAAAAGGACCGGTGCTTGAGTTTAATATTGATGCATTGCGCGATATCTGGTACAAAACTTCTTATCTGCTGGATCGTGATCAGAGCGGGAAGATGCTTGCAGAAGCCCGTTATCGCAACTACAAAGAGCAGATTCTGGATTACAGATTTATTCCCGGTTTTGAAGGAACTCTGGAATCCATGGGGCTGGACAAAACACCACCGGCCGGTTCAAGAAAGGCAAAAGCCGCCATTATCCGGGAAAAAGGTGTGAATGGCGACAGGGAAATGGCATATTCACTTTACCTGGCAGGTTTTGATGTGAAGGATGTTCACATGACCGACCTGATTACCGGAAGAGAAAACCTGGAGGAAATCGATTTTATCGTTTTTGTTGGTGGTTTTTCCAATTCCGATGTATTGGGTTCGGCCAAAGGATGGGCAGGAGCATTCCTCTACAATGAGAAGGCTCGTAAAGCATTGGATAATTTTTATAAAAGAGATGATACTCTGAGTCTGGGAATCTGCAACGGATGTCAGCTTATGGTAGAACTTGATCTGGTATATCCTGATCATGTCAACAAACCCCAAATGATGCATAACGACAGTCATAAATTCGAATCGGGGTTTGTAAATATGGAAATTCTAAAGAATCATTCTGTTATGCTCAAATCTCTTTCCGGCACTCGTCTGGGTATATGGATTGCACACGGAGAAGGTAAGTACCGGCTACCGCTTGAAGAAGACCAGTATCATATACCCGGAGTTTACGGTTATAATACTTATCCAGCCAATCCCAACGGAAGTGACTACAATGCTGCTGCAATATGTTCGCACGACGGACGCCACCTGGCTATGATGCCTCACCTGGAAAGAGCTATTTTCCCATGGCAATGGGCCCATTATCCGACCAACCGGAAAAATGACGAGGTAAGTCCGTGGCTTGAAGCCTTCGTAAATGCCCGCAAGTGGGTGGAAGAGAGAAAATAGAAAAACAGGGTTTTCATGTTTTACTATCAGGTGTCTTTCTGAGTAAATCTTTTAATGCTTTTCGATTGATTTTTCCATTATCAGTTCTTGGAAATTCAGGGATGAAAAAGATCTTTCGTGGCAATGTATAGGGTTTAACCAATATTTCTATTTGCCTGAATAATTTCTCATGCAGCTCTTCATCTCTATCTTGAGTTTCTATGGCAAGTACAACTGTTTCTCCCAGTTTTTTATCAGGAATTGAGCTTACAACCATTGCATAAGGTTGCAAATGGGCTATGGTTTTCTCAATTTCTTCAGGAATAATTTTAATACCTCCGCTGTTTATAATATTGTCGAAACGACCAATCCACCTGAAGCGGCTACCGGATATGATTTCCACAATATCATTGGTGAAAAGCCTGGCATCATAAAGAGAAGGATTTTCTATTACCAGGCAGTTACGTTCATCTGTTGATATTTTAGTATCACCAATAACCTGAAAATCAGAATTCCGGGTTTTTCCGTTTACTTGCCTGAGTGCAATATGACTGCTGGTTTCGGTCATACCGTATGTTGCAAAAATATTGGCCGGAATATCCTGTACTTCCTTTTCCAGGTCAGGACTGATTTCTCCGCCACCTACAATAAGGGTTTTCACTGGACTGTTGTTTTTCAGTGTTTCCAGTGATTGAAATAACTGAAAAGGTGTAATGGCAGCAAAATCAATCTTCTTATCAAGATCGGCAAATGGATCTCCCGAGGGTTCATGGGTTATGAGATTGAATCTGCAAATCAATGCGCGGACAATCATCATTTTGCCGGCAATGTATGCTGCAGGAAGGCATAAAAGTCCTGTACTTTCAGTATTGAGCTGAAAAAAATCGCAGGTTTGCCGGGCTGAATAAGCCATTTGTGATTTTTTCAGTGATATGTTTTTAGGCTTTCCGGTTGAACCGGATGTTTTTACAAGGATATGGTCTTCATCATTGAGCCAGTTCAGTATAAATTCATAAATATCTTTTTCCCATTTACCTGCACTGCTGACCCTCAGCTTTTGTTGACAAATCTGCACAAGGGCTTCAGAGTTATAACTCTTTCCGTTTAGGTGATAGGTTAAAGGATTATTCTGCATATTGAAACGGTATGTTGTATTTCGTCAAAAATACTTTTTTTTTAAAACATAAAATAAAAAGGCTGCCCGGTAAATTGCAGCCTTTTGATCAGAATTAATTGTAAAGGGGTATTATGCTAAAAGACAACTTATCTTCTTCTGAAAATCCATGCTTCGCCTGAAATATCTCTTTTCACCCGATTGAGGGTATCCTGTGCTTCCTGCAAAGTTGGGAATGAGTGGGAATAAACGTGGTAAAGCCCGCCGGGTGTTTCTTCAAGAACCCCTGCTCTGTTCTCACCCTGCGATTTTAATCTGGCTATTGTAGCTTCGGCTCCGCTGAAGTTTCTGAAGGCTCCGACAATAATAAAGAACCGGTCTTCTGCAGTAGTTTGGGCGGGAGGCCTCCTTACGTCAATAGTTTCTAATTTTTCTGTTCCAACTTCTATTGTAAATATCCATGCATCAGGAGTAATATCTCTTCTTATCTGCTTGATCTCATTAAGTGCATGACTTCTTGAGATATAGGCACTATGATAAACCCTGAAATTTCCATCTGCAGGACTTTCCAGTATGCCTGCGCCATTAACTCCTTTCTCCTCCAGTTCCCTGAGTAATACACGGGCACTGGCCATAGTTCTCAATGATCCTACAATAATGAAGTGTGCAGGAATCAATTCCGGTTTAAGGGTGGTTTCTGCTTCAGAATCAATTTTATCTGCAGCTTCAGTATCCGGAATATCTTCTTCGTGTTTTTCTCCGATAACTACTCTTTCAGTGGGTATCATTTCCCATTCAAGTTGCACTCTCCTTTCACGGGAAGCTTCAACACTATATACTGATTTTTGGCGTTCTGTGCGGCTGGAAGAAATATTATCCGGAGCCTTTGTATCTCCTATAACATTTTCAGTAAAAACAATCCTTTCATCATCAATATACTCACGTAAGTTTTTTTCGTTTGGATTATGGAAATAGTTCTTGACGGATGCGTTTCTCCGTTTTGAAAGCAGTTCGTTATATCTGCTTGTGGCAAGCGGACTTGCAAATGCCGTTAATTCAATTGAAAAATCATAACCTGCATTAAGCTGTTCAGTTATGTATGGAATTAATAAATCCAGCTTTACCATGGATGAGTCAACTATCCTAAAAAATTCATCAAGCTCTTCTCTCGTATTAATGCTGTTTTGATAATAAAGCTCACGGTTTTTCAGGTAAATATTATAGGCCTCCCGGTAATCTGCCACATCGGTAAAGCCTCCCCGTGAAACCGGCGGAACATCATTCTCAAAATAGAGTATGATCTTGCCTGATGTTATCAGCTCAGGAATAAATTCTTCTTCCAGTAAAAGGATAATATTGTAATATGTATCTTCATACGTAAATTCATCACTACTTAATGATTGGGTGTTATAACCCGATTTACTGACTTCAAAATCAATAACTCCGGGGTCGGAACTGCTACGAAACAATAAACTACGCCCCTTCTCATCTGTTATTACAACACCGAATACACCCAGGGAATCGGATCCAAAGGCCAGGATGGCTTCTTCAATGGGGCTGAGTGTTTCCTTGTCTTTTACAGTTGCAAAATAATTATACTCCACAGGTAAAGGTTCAGGAATGGAGAATGTGTGTATATTATCACGGAAAACGCCCCCGGTCCGGTTTGAAGAAAAGTAACCCAGTGAATCGCCGGCAAAATTTATGGCAAAATCATCATGTGGTGAGTTGATGGGTGGTGGAAATAATGTTCTCATACTATCGCGATAAAGAATAATATCCAAACCACCAAAGGTTTCAATATGATTGGTTGAATAAATCAGATCTCCATCAGGTGAAAGCGACGGAAAAACTTCATCATAGGGAGAATTGATCTCCGGGCCAAGATTCTTGAGCCCTTCCCAGACTTCACCATTCCAATTCGATTTATAAAGATCAAATCCTCCGAATCCTCCGGGCATATCTGAAGAAAAATAAAGTGTTTTTTCAACATCATCATAATAAGGATGTTGAAGGGAATATTTTTCATCTGATAACGGGAATAACCTGGCATCACTCCATTTGCCATCTTCTCTTACATAATATTCAAGGTATAGGTTATGGGTGTTGCGTTGATTGGGTTTGGGATAATTCCTTGTTATAACTACAAGGCTCGTATCAGCCGAGATAGCTATAGGGCCATCATGCAGCCGGGTATTTAACTTGCGGGGCAGGTAATCCGGCAATGGTATAGGTGAATAGTTTTCATCAAAAGCATATACATTCAGGAAAGGCTTGTTTGTGAAGGCATAACGTCTTCGTGAAGACTTACGTGATGATGTAACGAACAAAACATTCTTCCATTTGTATGGAGCAAAATCTTCATTGGACGAATTGGCAGCAAAGTCATCAATATCTGAATCAAAATCCCAATCTTTGTAAAAATAACCTGTTGATGATTCGTAGTTAGATTTCAGATTAAGTAACCGGGCAGTATGGGTAAAATTCCTTTTTTGCTGCAAGGTGCTTAGCAGATTTAATGAATCAGCTTTTTGATAATACCTGAATGCACCATCATAGTCACCTGAATAAAAAAGTATCTCTGCCAGGTTTATACTTAAACTGTCCTGTCCGGAATCTACAGCTTTTTGAAGGCGGCTTTTGGCTTTACGCAAATCAATGCCCAACAGGCTTTCCTCCTTTTCAGGCTCCCGGGCTGTTAAATCCGGAGCCATTAAAAAGGCCAGCAGGCAAAGTAAAATGCAGTTTATACCAATTTTTCTCATTATTCAAAAATACTATAATCGATTCATTGATTTATACCAATTTTCAAAAATTAAAGGAAATATCGTGGAGATCTTATCCTGATTTTCTTCTTACTTCCCCATAAATAGCGTAATGAAACTTCATGGGATTGTTTGGTTATTATGTTAAGATTATTTACCGGATATTCGTACATATACCCGAAATACCAGTTCTCTGTAATATAAAACCCAGCTAAAAAACCCACTGCATCAAGCCATCCTTCGGCCAGATTTGATCTTATCATGGGTCCGAAGTCAAATATCTCATTGTAACCGAAAATGGCATTTATATCTAGTTGAGATGGTGCATGATCGCTGGTTTTAAACAAAGTACTTGGGGTAACTACAAACTCTTCAGTCAAATCAATCGTTGTTCCTCCATATGCCATAAAATGCAAAGAAAAAGTGTTTAGACGCTGATTGGTTGACAGGATTCCCCTGCGCTGGGCCTGTGGCATTGATACCCCCAGAAACGATTTTTCTGAAAAAGCCAGTAAGCCTGCTCCCAGATTGAGATGCAAGCCGGAAGACAAATCATGGCTAAAATATGGATCGCCGGGATCAATGTTTTCAAGCCCTGTAAGATTAATATTCATGTTTGACATGAAAATTCTGAGACCACCTGATAAATACCATTTCTCAGTAAGACGCGCATGGTATGCCAAATCGGTTTGTATAGTGAAATCCCGCACCGGACCTAAATTATCCTGATATATTCCTACTGCCAGACCCATATTGTTTGGAAGTCTGAAATTGGCAAATCCGGTATATGTAACAGGAGCTCCATCTATTCCCAGCCACTGGTAGCGCCCCAGGATGCCGGCCTGGTTCTTGTCGCGCGCACCTGCCTGTGCCGGATTGATCACTGTATTATTAAAAATATACTGACCATACATGGGTATCTGCTGTGGAAAAGCTTCTCCACTTAATATGCAACCCAGTATTACGAAAACAATAATGTATTTCTTCATCAGTTTAGTTATTTATCTGGCAATATAAATCCATCCTGTTATGGGTTCACTGCCAGGCTCAAGTGTAATTATGTAATAATAGGTACCTGCCGGTAACTTGCCGGATGAATCAAATATCCTTCCCCGGTTGGGAACAGCATCCCAGTTATTCTCGTAAGGCGATGCTTCAAAAACCAAAGTGCCCCAGCGGTTAAATACCTGAACTCTGTTTTGCGGGTATGCTGTAATCCCATCAATAACCCAGAGATCATTGAACCCATCTCCGTTCGGACTGAATCCTTGTGCAGTGGCTAATTCACATTCGTCTGTTTCATAGGGTATGTAAAAATCATAATTTAATGTGCATCCATTGCTGTCAGTTATTTCAACGCTATAATCTCCGCTTACAACATTAATGAGATGGGGTTCAGTAGAGCCGTTACTCCAAAGATAGGAATAAGGAGGTACTCCACCATTTGTATCAAAGGTAATAACACCTGTTTCATCAGTTAAACAAAACGTACCTGTTATTTCAATATTGGTGATTAACAATGGGTCAGGTTCGTTTATTTCAAATTCAGTTTCTAAATTACAACCATTAACATCCTCGATTAACAGAGAATATATTCCGGCCGCCAGATTATAGATATTTTGTGTGGTTTCTCCGTTACTCCATAAGAAAGTATAAGGTTGGGTGCCGCCGAAAACCTCAATTTCTATAAAGCCGTTTTGCTCTCCATGACAACTTACATGAGTTATGTATTCCAGAATATTTAATGGTTCCAGGGGTTGATTAATGGTGAAAGTCACCTGAGCTGTATTACCCAATGTGTCACTAACCATAACCACATAGGTTCCTGCCGGTATATCAAATGCCACGGGACCGGTTTGGACAGGATCGGTATACCATATTATGTTATATGGCTGTAATCCTCCTGAGATTATAGCTTCAGCCGTACCTGTCTCTTCTCCGAAACAAAGAACATCTGAAGTAACAATGGTAATATTAATATCAGGATTTAAAAGATCATAAAGAACTATTTCGGTATCACTGCCGATTACATCAGTACCATTATAATTTGTTGATACGGTTGCAGTATTGTTTATACTCCCTGCTATCAGGTCTGCGTAAGTCACTATGTAAGTTGTAGTGAATGTAGCGGATTCACCAGGAGAAAGAATGCTGATTAATTGTGTAAATACAGTCAGGGGATCATCGATTGTTAGATCGGTCAAGGTAACATTTCCTGTATTTGTAACTTCTAAAGTATACTCAATAATTTCGTCTTCATTACTATATGTTTCCCTGTCGGCAACCTTTGTAAAAGTGAGTTCAGGACTTTGAATGGCCGTTACCGTAGCATTATCACTACCAGAGACCGGGTCACCACCAGGATCTTCCCCTGCCGCAGTGGCGGTATTGGTTACCGAACCATTATCCAGATCCGCCTGGGTGATGGTGTAGG
>CAYXIT010000032.1:0-14446 GCA_964465275.1 uncultured Bacteroidales bacterium
AATTTGTTTTTCCAGTTGTTGTTTTTCAAGAAATTCACTTCTATCTTCCACAAGTCCGATCCCTCCACTGGCTCTATTCAGTTCGGTTTTAATGGGAGCAAAAAGAATCCGGACCGGAGTGCCTTTTCCTTTACCTTTAGGTTTGTACTTACCTTCAAATGATGCTTTATTACCCTTTAAAACTTTACCAACAGCTTCTATAATCCTTCTGTCTGATAGCTCCTTCAGGTTCATCTCCTCAACAATGCTGCGTGGTAAGCCTAATATATTTGCAAACTGGTCATTACACTCAGTTATTTTCCATTTGTCATTAAAATGAAATACACCCAGCGGGGAACGCTCAAAAATCAAGCGGTACTTTTCTTCACTTTCTTTAAGTTCCTGTGTTCGATTTTCTACGGCCGTTTCCAAATCCAGATTTACCTGCTCAAGATCTTTTTGTTTTTGATCTAATTGTCGGGACAAATAAAAATTTCTGCGTCCGGATAGCTCAAGGTAATATGAACCAAACATACCTATCAGGTTTGCAGAAACAAAGAAAAAGTTAAAAGCGATAAACAGTTGGGTTTGTATATCTGCTATAAAATACATTAGCAGGTTAAACAAAACAAGATTCAGCCAGCCTCCTAAAGTTGCATAAATAAAACTCAATCTGGCGAAGAAATAACCTACTGAAAAAATCAACATTAAGCCTCCGTAGTATGACCAGTTTTCAGGGCTCATAGCAATCATGTAGGTTATACCACCCCCTGTAAGTATAAAAGCAATAAATAAAACCAGCTGCCAAATACGAAAAAAAATGTCAGTAAAGGAAAGAATTATGATTACAACAAGAATTGGCACAACAATACCGAAACGAATGATGAGAAAAGTTCGCAAATATTCGGTAACAAAAACAGTATCCAATAACCCGAAGAAACCATACAAAAATGCGGCAAGAAGAACAGCTACCCTGGTAATTGGGAGTGATTCTTCAAAAAAAGCTCTTTGATAAAGCCGTTCTTCCCTTTTTTCAGGGAAAGCTAGTGTTATTTTGTGCAGTTTAATCATAACCTTTAAAAACAGTTCCAAATTTAGAGTTTTTCACATAATACACTCGTTTTCACATGTAATAGTTTTTCAGAAAAACAAAACAATTGACATCAAATGCGGTCAAAATACACACAAATTGATTTTTTTTTTGCTTAAATCATTATTTTTCACAGATGTAAAACTCTGTAAGGAATTCCCTTGATAAAGTTCATTTGTTAATAACTTGTATCTTACCCTGCTCTTATACACCTATTGATATGATTAAACAAACCGATGATTACGCGTATATAAGAATTGTGATATATCTTAATTTATCCCTGCTTAAATTGAAAAAAGCAGGCTCATTTTAACAGAGATATTTTCGGTTGTTTTGTCAAATCTATAAGGTCCATAACGATAAAGAAATTCCACCCCCGGGCTAAATCCGAGAATAATATTTCTTACCCATCTTTGCGGAAATATCTTGTTGACAGCAAAACCCGATTCAAAATATCCTTTTTCCCAACCTTGAAAGCCGGTATATATGTGATTACCGGTACTTCTGATGCTACCCCATCCAAGGTTGGTAATAAGCACTAACTCGGGTTGCCATAAAGGGGTACGAAACAATAAGTTTTGAAAATTATGCTGAAAAAAGACTGCAAAATAGCGGTCCGCCATAAATTCATTCAAACTCATAGTGCCAAAATTAAAAGGAGATGCAAGCCAACCCCTGCGATCAGCAGTACTGGCCGTATAAAGTAAAGACCAGGGAATATCGGCACGGTCAGCCCATCCGGCTTCAACTATCCATCTTTGATCTCCCAGTAATGGTATGGGATAATTGACTTCAATCCTGCTTTCAAATTTTAAATAATCAAATTCTCCGTCGGCAACATTATCAAAGCCCTTTATTGCATTCAGGTATATTACCGGAAACCTCGATGGCAACTGTAAAATCCGGAGCGGAGTATTCATAAGAGTTTCTCCGTAGGAAAATCGCAATTTCAAGGCAGCCTCAGAATACATGTACTGCCTGTAACCCACATCATTATTTGTTGATACAAAATAATAAGCATCATTCCACCGGGTTTTCCCCTGACTGGCTGATATTTGTCCTTGTAAAAAACCCTGCCAGATGCGAAAACTCAAATACAATTTAGTTTCACGATTTATATCCCTGGTATTAGAGTAATAATTTTGTATAAGATCATTTACAAAAGAAAAACCCGTTTCCCTGAAAGTGGGCGTTCCACGTTCTTTCACATCAAGACTAAAGGCACCTCCTAATTTCAGATCGTAGTTTTTATGAATCGTTATTTCACCAAAATAACCATATTTACTTTGCTTATCGCGGGTTCCCCAGGCATAGTAGCCCCCCAGTGCAAAACGGTTTGAAAATCTGCGGTTGGTTTGTAACCCAATACCTATTCGATGACCTTCATAACTATTAATTCGATAAACATCATTAAGGATCAGGTTCAGTTTTCCAATAGGCAGTTCCCCGAAAACCAGGGGTTCAACTGAATTCAGTAATCTTTCAAAGTTATGTTCAAGTCCCAGGCTATCCATAAACCTGTAGGTATTTTTTTCTTTTACAGAAAGAGTATCAGTCCTGTAAACACGCCACTGATCCTGGTTTATTTCATTTGCACCGGGATCAAAATCAATAGCAAATAAAGAGAAATCACTCCTGTTCAAAGGGGGGTTTACAAAAATATCTGTTAAATAACTCCTTCCCTGGATTTTGATGGGTAAAAATCCCGATGATGCGGTTGAGGCTGGTTGTATTGATTCTATATCGGTATTTAGTTGTACCGGAAACCAATGTTTACCGTCGGGCTTGTCATACTTTTGCTGTATTCTGAAACTAAGCCCCCCATCAGCATTCTCCGGGGTATAGGCAATTACGTTTTGTATAGCCCAGCCATCATTATTGATATATAAAACACCTTTTAACCCACCGAAATTGGTTTCTTGTCGGGGTTCATAGCTTATTACAAATACAGAATCTCTTTGCAGGTAAAGGGTGTCCTCAAGTTGATATAAATAGTGATTGAAAGCAAAACGGTTTAACGGGCTCAAATAATCATTGCCCATGAGGGTAATATAATTATTATAAAATGAAAAAGACTGAAGCTCGGTGGCAAGCATTGTAAATAAAGGATTTTCCAACCCCGAAACCCGGTTTGCAATAACCTTTTCATTATCCAGATTGGGAAAACGATACTGTCTTTCAGTAACCGATTCCATAATAAACAAATGCCTTTCTTCGAGGGTTTCAGCCATTCGGTAATCGATTGAATCACCTGATATTTGAAAACGATCCAGGTAATAATCCCGGTCAAGGGTTCCGATTATTTTGTTATAACTGTTGTAGGAGAATGATGCCAGACGCTCAGGATTATTTTTTTTTCGTTGCTCTATGGCATTAAGAATAATTCGATGGGCAGGATTCTCACCTGAGAAAACCACAACCTCTGTCAGCTCATAAGGCTTGCTAACCAGGGAAATATGATGGAAATAAGTATCAGGAAAAATTTCGTAAACTTTTGTAAAGTAGCCCACATATGAAAGTTGCAACCTTGATTCTTCTTCCCTTAAGTTTATATTGAAATACCCGTCAATATCAGTCATTGTACCTCTCTGCGTACCTTCAACCAATATATTAACAAATGCCAAAGCATCACCTGTATCGGCATCGGTAACACGACCATGAATTCTTTCTGCAAACACATAATCACTTGCAGCAATAAAAAAAATAAAGATTACTCCAGAATAAACCCGGAAAATGAAAGCAGATGATAGCAACTTCATCATATTATTCATGTAAGCACTGGAATTGAAGTAATAATGAAACTTTTCATGGGTCTCAGAAACGATATCCTATAGAAAAATATCCGTTAGAATCCAGAATCTTATTTTCATCATCTCTCAAAAGGTTGGTGACTGCCCTTCGGCTTGTATAACCCATGAAGAACCCAAATATATTCAGACCCACACCAATGCTGTAACCCCATTCATCTTTGCGGAATACCTCATCAAAATCCATTTTAACTCCTGCACTTTCTCCTGAAAAGGAGTATCGGTAGTAGGGTCCTGAAAATAAGAAAAAATGAATATCCTGACCCTGCAGATCAGGTGTGCCAATCTGAATGTTGAATGGTATTGTAAGGGATTGCCTGTGAAAATCTCCACCCATTATCTGACTTCTGTTAAGATCGTAAAGTGTTTCGAGTTGAAGCCCAAAGATGTTTGACAAAGGCAGGTTAAAATACAATCCGGTTGATACACTAAAAAGCGGTTTGGCTTTAAAAAATTCATCCGGATACCGATGAAATCCACGACCTGTATTAAGAAGGAAACCAACCGAGGGTCTTCTTCCTACCAGGCTGCTTTCCTGTAAAACGGAAGCGATTAGAGAAGAAGACTGAAGGAGCTGCGGTTCAGTGGATAAGCTGCTTAAAAATCCTGTCATGAAATTGTGAATAAAAACCATACCTTCATAATCCAGCAAATGATACTGATCTTCAGGCTCATGATATGGCGATTTCTGTCCTGTAAAAACATGTACAGCAGGTATCCCTCTTTGTCCAAAAGGCTCAGTATCCGTTCTTCTTTCAATATCACTTCCTGCTTGTCTCAAACGGATATCAAATTCTTCTGCAAAATTTTCCGCCCATACATCACCGTTCTCAAGTGATGCCATTCCCCGAAGGTGCAAGCCATTATTTGCTTCATACATGCCAACCATGTCGAAACTAAACATTAGCTTGATATTTTCAACGGATACAGGACTATTCTCAACAAAATGTTTCGCCCCGAGTAATCCGCTCTCTTCAGCATCAAATGCAATAATTAGCAAGCTTCTGCCGAGTAAATCAGGATTCTGCGAAAAATATCTTCCCAGCTCAATTATGGCTGCCACGCCCGATGCATTATCATCTGCTCCCGGAAAGATTCGCTTTTCTCCATCTTTAATATCGTAGCCTAAATGATCATAATGTGCCCCAATAACAATATATTCATCTTTAAGCCCGGGATCATTTCCTTCAATTTTTCCGACAATATTGGCAGCATGTATCCATGCAAGACTCTGCCTGAAACTGAAATGTTGCAAATAATCTTCATAAACAGGCTCTATACCTGCATTATGAAATTGTTCTATAATATAAGTCCTTGCTTTCAGGGCACCCTCAGTTCCCAAACCCCTTCCCTGCAATGAGTCAGATGTTAGTATACGTAGGTGATTTTGAAGTACTTTCTTCAAATCATCATTGTTTCCAAAAGACGCATTAAGGAATACTACCTTAAAAATTAATATTAAAAAAAGTTTTTGCTTTATCATTTTTCACATCATTACTTAGTTAAAATACAATGGTTTATTCTTCACAAACCCGTTAACAGATAATTTGTTGCCGGCGGGGTAAAAATACTTCCGAATCTTTCAATTAACAAATCAACAGAGAAAAAAACTTTATTTGCTCTACCTTTGTGTAAGGTAAAAACCTGGCTTATTATGAAACAACAAGTTTATGCAATCGGAGAATCGCTGCTTGATATCATTTTTTATGGAAACCAGATTAGAGCGGCAAAGGCGGGCGGAGCAATGCTCAACAGTTCTGTTTCGTTAGGAAAGACTGGAGTTGAAATATCTCTCATCACAGAAATCGGATATGATCAAACAGGTAAAATCATCCTTGATTTCTTGCAGGAAAATGGTGTGAACACCCAAAATGTGCATATGTATGAAGAGGGAAAAACTCCGCTGGCTATGGCTTTCCTGAACGAAGATGGAGATGCTGCATATGATTTTTACAAACCTTATCCCGAAAAAAGATTGCAGGTAGAAATACCTGATTTTACATCGGATGATATATTGTTATTTGGTTCCTACTTTGGAATTGATCCGCGCATCAGGGAAAAGCTTATTAAAATTGTAAAAGCTGCTAAAAATGCCGGTAGCTTAATTGTTTATGACCCTAATTTCAGAAAGGCCCATGCTCATGAACTGGAAAACCTCAGACCTTTCATACTAGAGAATATGCAACTGGCAGATGTTATCAGGGCCAGTGATGAAGATATCAATATTATTTTTTCTATAAACTCAATATATGATTTTAAAGAGCATCTGCAAACAACAGGAAAAATTCTGATCATGACCCGGAGTTCAGAAAAAGTTGAGATATTAACTGATGCCTTTTATGAAGAATATCCTGTGAAAAAAATCGAAGTAATCAGTACGATTGGTGCAGGAGATAATTTCAATGCCGGTCTTATATATGGTCTGGTAAAAAACAATGTAACCCGTTCAAATATTCAGGAAGTTAATGCAGGAGATTGGGGCAATATAATTTTTTATGGACAAGAATTTTCTGCCAATGTTTGTCAAAGCTTTGATAACTATATATCGGATGATTTTGCTGCCCATGTGAAAAAGTAGCAACATGTTGTTAGATCATTTACTGGCATGTTTTCATTTCTTCTTTGCTGCCATAAAAAAAAGCGGAAAATCTTTTGTGCTTCCATCTTCAAACTTTTTTGTGAGCTGAAAAAAGTTACGGTATTCTGTTTGCCGGAAACCTTTAGCTTCAAGTAAAGAGCCTAATTTTTCCTTTTCAAAACCATAATGACCTTTAAAATTCTGAGAATGATCATGAAAACTACCATCTTCTTTTTCAAGGTCTCCTATAAAAAGAAAAGCCCCTGGCTTCATATGCTTGTTAAAGATATCCAATATCCTGTCAATTTCTTCAATGTGATGAAGTGTCATAAGGGTATAAATAACATCCAATCCGTAAATATTCACATCTTCTCTTAATATATCTTTACATATAGCCTTCATGTTCCCGATCTCCCGCTCATGAATATTTTTCTTAAGCACTTCTATCATCCCCTCTGAACTGTCAATCAGGTAAATATTTTTAAAGTACTCATGCAGAAACAAACTTACCTGGCCTGTTCCGCTGCCAAATTCCATAGCCTCCATTTGTTCATTTTCCGGCAAGGAAATAACAATATTTTCTGCAAATTTTTTTGCTCTCTCAATTTTAACAGGATCCTTATCCCATGATTCCGCTTTGCTGTCAAATTCCATATATTAAATGCTTTAGAATCAAAGTTAAGAAATGATCTTAACCCTAAACAAATGTGTTTATTACCGGATTAACTTAGTAGTATTATGTTAGCATACAAGGATTATTCTAGAGCTTTAACAATTCCAGATCGCCAATAAACTCCAGACCTGCATGCCGGCCGGTTCCATTAAAAACTTCTTTCCCATCCAGATCAGTGATCCTGATATGAATCTCAGCATCGAGATTTTCATGTATAACCCTGTCCATATTTCCCAAAACGGGTGCTTTCAGTCCACCTTTATTTGAACCCTCAGCATGATGTTCGGCTTTAACACCATGAACCTGAATTTCATATTTGTGTCCTTTGATAGTAATATGAGCATCGTGGTCTGTATAGGTTAGTTCAGTAATTTCGGCACCGGTATATGTAGCAAAGTTAATGAGTTTATTCTCGTGCAGAAAGAACCCCAGGAAGCCAGTAAACGTATTCCCTATCCAGGGTATACGTGCCACTGAAAGCATAAAAGAAGTGCCCGGTTTTTCAAAATGATTGGTTTGTATCCAGATCCAGGCTTCCGGCATGGAAGAACCCCAGTCTTTTTCAATATAACCACGTCCGCCTGAGAAGTCCATATACTGATCATTGTGCCTGATGTAACCACTTAGACCGTGATCCATACTTACAACACCATGGTAACATTCCATAAAAGGTACATAACGATACCACCCCATTATACCGGGCCGGGAAATACTTACAGGATATCCGGTAATTTCATCAAAACAGATCTCAGCCTGAAAACGATGGGTTCCGTCATCCAGCTCAATATAAATCTTTTCAGCTGAAAAGTAATTCTTTCCCACCCATACTTCAAACTTATCATCAGAAAAAGCAAATTCATCCGCAGGAAAACTAAAATAAAAAGTTTCACCTGTATTCCCGTTAATGGCCTGTACAAAGGCATGTGAGTCATTTTCATTTAGAGAAATACCGGGAATGAATGCCCAGCAATTTTGCCCATCGGCACTCACATTTTTAAAGTACCAGCCTTCGAAGTAATTTTTGTCTTCCTGGTTCCCCTGAAACCAATGCGGCTTGAATATTTTTCGCACATTATACAACCCGGATGGCTTTTGAAAAGGTTTAATAAGAAACGGTCTCCTGATCCTGGAGTAATTCGGAGCATTATTCATTGGGGGTATATAAAGTTTAAATTAACCAAACATTTCTCTCACAGTTTTCAGTCCTTCAATGAGTTTATCAATCTCCTGTTTTGAATTGTAAACCCCGAAAGAAACTCTTACTGTTCCCGGAACCTCAAAAAAATCCATTACCGGTTGTGCACAATGATGACCGGTACGAACGGCTATACCTAACTTATCAAGGATAGTGCCTGTATCATAAGGGTGTATATCATTAAATATAAAAGAAATTACAGATGTTTTTTGGGGTGCTGTTCCAATAAACCTGATATTATCTAACTCCGCTAATCTTTGCGTTCCGTATTCGAGCAGTTCATTTTCATGACCCGCTATTTCATCAAACCGCAAATAAGATAAAAACCTGATGGCAGCCTCCATGCCAAGCACATCACCAACGTTGGGTGTGCCGGCTTCAAACTTAAAAGGGAGTTCATTGTAGGTAGTTTTTTCAAAGGTTACCTCCTTTATCATTTCTCCGCCCCCCTGGTAGGGTGGCAACTGGTTTAACCATTCCTCCCTGCCATAAAGAACACCAACTCCCATCGGGCCATAAATTTTGTGTCCGGAGAAACAGTAGAAGTCGGCATTGAGTTGCTGTACATCTACTTTCATGTGAGAAAGAGCTTGTGCCCCATCAATTAAAACCGGAATGTCTTTTTCATGTGCAAGGTTAATCATTTCTTTAACCGGATTTATAGTACCCAAAGCATTGCTAACGTGCATAACTGCAACAATACGGGTTTTAGCATTCAGCAGCTTTTTATATGCATCTATATCCAGTACACCCTGCTTGTCCATAGGAATTACTTTAAGAACAGCTCCATGTTCTTCGCAGGCCATTTGCCATGGAACAATATTGGAGTGGTGTTCCATGGCTGAGATTATTACCTCATCACCTTTTTTAAGAAATTTTTTCCCAAAGGAAGTAGCAACAAGATTTATAGCTTCGGTAGTGCCTCGTGTGAATATTATTTCATGACTGTACGCAGCATTGATGAACATCTGCACGGTTTTCCGGGCTTCTTCGTAAGCCTCGGTTGCTTTTGAGCTCAAATAGTGAGCCCCACGATGGATATTACTGTTTTCTGAGTTATAATACTGAGCTAACCTTTCAATTACAGCTTTAGGCTTCTGGGTAGTAGCGGCATTATCAAAATAAACAAGAGGTCGTTTGTTGACTTCCTGATGCAAAGCAGGAAATTCTCTTCTAAGCTGTTCAATATTAAAAGGCATTATTCATTTTTGTATTAATATGTTTGTAAAAACTCCGTAATATTATGAATTCGCAAACCAATATTTTTACAGTTTGCTTACATCAATATTAAATACAGTAGGCTCTTTGCTGTTACAATGCAACATGCATTGATCGCAAATGGAAAGTTCACCTTTCAAACGTTTATCAACAAGATGATCTATCCTTTCCCTGAGAGGGTCAATACTTATTCGCCTTACAACTTCAGCCGCAAAAGCATACATCAGCAACTGTCTGGCTGAACGTTCATTCAGGCCCCTTGACCGGAGATAAAACATTGCTTCCGGATCGAGCTGACCTACCGTTGCCCCATGACTGCATTTTACATCATCGGCATATATTTCAAGCTGTGGCTGTGCATTGGCTTTTGCATCATCAGTAAGAAGAATATTTTTATTATTCTGGTAAGCGAGAGTTTTTTGTGCATCCCGTCTTACCATGATCTTACCGTTAAAAACGGCAGTGGCTTCATCATCCAGAATACCTTTGTACAATTGCTCGCTGGTGCAATTGGGAGCAGCATGATCAACCTCAATCTGGTTATCCACATGTTGATTACTGTCAACCAGATAAAGGCCGTTATGTGTAGCAAAACTTTCCGATTCCTGCAGTACAGATCCTATTATATTTTTGGTAAATCCTCCATTCAAAGTAAGTGCACTGGTTGTAAGCCTGCTGCCGCTTTTTTGTGTAAAAAAGCTGCTGTTTATAACCGCAGAATTATGTCCTTTGTTCTGAATCTTGTAAAAACCAAGCACAGCATTTTTCGAAAGAAAAGCCTCTGAAACACTGTTGGTAAAGCTAATATTGTGAGTTAGCGAATGATCGCAGTGAACCAGGGTGAGCTCACTGTTTTCTTCCTGGATAATAAGATGACGTGGCTGCAAAAGAACAGGCTTATCAGAGTTTACAATATTGATAAGCTGAATCGGTTTCTCCAGTGTTACATCACCGGGTACGTAAATAAACAATCCATCCTGGAAGAAAGCAGTATTTAATGCGGTTAATCCGGGTTGATCCGTGGGTGCCAGAGTTCCCAGGTATTTGCTTACCAGTTCAGGATATACTTCAAGCGCTTTGGAAAGGCTACCTATAATAGTACCGTTTTTAAGCGTTGTAAGCGGGGCATTTTTGTAAACAAACCACCCGTTTAGAAGTGTAACGCTAAATGTATCCAGGTCATACACGTCACAGGTAAATATTTCTTCTATATCAAAAGGCTTGCTTTGATTAGTGAAATCAAAATCGTAAGTTGACCTCAGGAGGGGTTCAAGATCAGTGAACCTCCAGTTTTCGGTGGTCAGATCGGGAAACCCAACGCTCATAACCTTCTCAATAGCTGCTTTCCTGAGTTGAGTGATGCTTTCAGAATCATTGGCTTTTATTAATTCAAAGTTTTCTTTGAAAAGGTCAAGCATCCGTTGTCCGGTTGATATGTTTTCGGCAATGCTGTTTTGCATAATCTAAAAATCAAATTAAATAATTCAGATAGTTTCCTCTATACCTGCTTCTTTCCTTATCCACTCATACCCTTTATCTTCCAGTTCAATGGCCAGCTCCTTGCCACCACTTTTCACAATCCGTCCGTCAAAAAGTACGTGTACGTGATCAGGAATAATATACTCCAGCAATCTTTGGTAGTGTGTAATAACAATGGTAGAATTTTCAGGGGTTCTCAATTTATTTACCCCATTGGCAACCACTTTAAGTGCATCAATATCCAGTCCTGAATCGGTTTCATCAAGAATTGCCAGCTTTGGCTCAAGCATAGCCATCTGAAAAATCTCATTCTTTTTCTTTTCTCCACCGGAGAAACCTTCGTTTACAGAGCGGTTAGTAAGTTTTGAGTGAATATCAACCAGTTTTTTACGGTTCTCCATAAGCTTGAGAAATTCTGCACCGCTGAGAGGTTCCAAACCATGGTATTTTCTTCTTTCATTTATTGCAGTTCGCATAAAATTCGCCATACTCACACCAGGAATCTCAACCGGGTATTGAAATCCCAGAAAGATTCCCTCACGTGCCCTGATTTCCGGTTCCATTTCGAGTAAATCATTTCCCATATATGTTATAGTACCCTCATCAACATCAAACAAATCGCGTCCTGCAATTACCGAAGCAAGTGTGCTTTTCCCTGTACCGTTGGGACCCATAATGGCATGCACTTCACCTTGTTTAACATCAAGATTAAAGTCCTTTAAAATGGTTTTTCCCTGAATGGAAACCTTAAGATTTTTAATACTTAGCATTATTTTATTCTTTAAATTGTTCAATCAGTTTTTTAAAAGATTCAATATTTTTGGCATATTTGGTGAAAAACAAACGGGCAAATTCCTTAAAAGCTTCTTCGTCAAATTCGCCGGCCTCTTCCATCATTAATATTACACGTACCTCTTTGTGGTTCATGTCTTTCATTTCAGCAAACATTTCATCGGGTACGATTAGTTTGTTGTTCTCAACTGTGGATTTAAAAGCTAATGTTTTCATTTGTGCTGGTTTAAATAAAATTTCAGTGTTCAGAGTTTAGAAGTATAAAACGGGTATTGTTAACCTACACTTCCTTCCAGGCTGATTGAAAGCAGCTTTTGAGCTTCAACAGCAAATTCCATGGGTAGTTTATTCAATACCTCCTTGGCATAACCATTAACGATAAGACCAATGGCAGATTCCATATCCATACCTCTTTGCAGACAATAAAACAACTGGTCTTCGGAGATCTTACTGGTAGTTGCTTCATGTTCAACAATGGTTGATTTGTTTCCAACTTCCACGTAAGGGAAAGTATGTGCACCGCATTTATCGCCAAGCAACAGTGAATCGCACTGTGAAAAGTTTCGGGCATTTTCTGCTTTTCGGGTAGATTTTACCAATCCCCGATAACTGTTGTTACTTTTACCCGCAGATATTCCCTTGGAAATAATGGTACTTTTGGTATTTTTTCCCAGGTGTATCATTTTGGTGCCCGTATCAGCCTGTTGCATATTGTTAGTTACTGCAACTGAGTAGAATTCTCCTTTTGAATTATCACCGAGTAAAACAACGCTTGGGTATTTCCAGGTAATAGCTGATCCTGTTTCCACCTGCGTCCAGGAAATCTTAGAGTTTTCACCTTCACATATACCCCTTTTTGTTACAAAATTATAGACTCCTCCACGCCCATTCTTATCACCGGGCCACCAGTTTTGCACGGTAGAGTATTTTACTTCAGCATCTTTCAATGCAATTATTTCAACAATAGCTGCATGGAGCTGATTTTCATCACGCATTGGGGCTGTACAACCTTCCATGTAGCTTACGTAGCTTCCTTCCTCGGCAACTATGAGTGTTCGTTCAAACTGCCCTGTATTGGCAGCATTGATGCGGAAATAAGTTGAAAGTTCCAGCGGACATCTGACTCCTTTAGGAATATAACAAAAAGAACCATCACTGAAAACTGCAGAATTGAGCGCTGCATAAAAGTTGTCGGTATATGGTACAACAGAACCAATATATTTTTTTACAAGTTCAGGATGTTTTTGCACAGCCTCGCTGAAAGAACAGAATATAATACCTTTTTCTTCCAGGGTTTCTCTGAACGTGGTAGCTACGGATACGCTATCCATAACAGCATCCACTGCAACACCTGCCAGCATTTTCTGCTCATTAAGCGGTATACCAAGCTTTTCAAAAGTTTCAAGTAACTCGGGGTCAACCTCATCCAGGCTTTCATACTGAGGCTTTTTGCGTGGGGCAGAATAGTAAATAATATCCTGAAAATCAATTGGGGGATAATTTACATGTGCCCATTTGGGTTCTTTCATTGTTTTCCAGTGACGAAAAGCTTTCAGCCTGAATTCAAGCATAAACTCCGGTTCATTCTTCTTAGCTGATATAAAACGAATAGTATCCTCATTCAGGCCTTTGGGTGCCTGATCCATCTCTATATCAGTGTAGAAACCATATTTATAATCGGAACTGGTTAACTCGTCCAGTATGTCATTATTTTTATCTTCTGCCATGTATTATTGTTATAATTCAGTATAATCCTTACCAAGCCATTGGGATACTTGTTGGAAAATAACCGGTAAATTCTAATCCCTTATGCTTATTTAGATCAATTACAAATTGATATACAAATATACAAAACCCCTTATACTTATTCAAAAGAAAGTTACATCATCCTTGGTTTAACAAAAGATTATATACAAAAAAAATAAATCAATATTTTTGGCTGGATTTAATTCAAACTTTTTGTACTTATATGAACAAAACTGTTCGTATACGAACATGAAATCCTACGAAGATCAAATTGTGTTTAGTTTTCAGTTAATCTAATCCACTCAGATAATATCTTTTAGCCAAAATGGCACATTTTTTAATGCATTTTATGTAATAAACAACTTTTAAAACAGCCACAAATAAGATGGTAAGAAACTACATAAAGACTTCGGTAAGAAGCATCACCAAGCAAAAATTCTATGCCATACTTAATATCCTTGGGTTCAGCCTTGGAATTGCGCTTTTTATTTTTATCTCTCTTTTTTTGTATGAGCAATTTTCCTACGATAGGTGGTATAAAAATCATCCTCAAATTTATAGGGTTGAATTCGGTGACTGGGGAGTACTCGGGCCAATCTACGGAAGAATTATGCAGGATGCATCAGCTGATATTGAAAAGACACTTCGGGTGAACAACAACTGGGGGCATAACGCAGCTGTTACAATAGGAGATAATGAAAATGTCATGAAAATACCCCATCTTATTCTGGCTGATGCTACCGTTTTTGATTTCTTTGAATACCCATTTCTTGTGATATGATTTGAAATATTTATTGGGGTTCTTAATTTTTGATGAATAGAAATATTCGGATCGGTAATTAAATTTTTCATATTTTTACTTAGTTAGTGAATTTGTGCAGACAATGTC
>CAYXIT010000032.1:14456-28866 GCA_964465275.1 uncultured Bacteroidales bacterium
ATCTTACTGTAAGCGCTGTTATTGAAGATGTAAATCTTTTTCACCTGAAAATTGATGCTATTTGTTCCTTTGAATTGTTCAGAGACATTTATTCTAATGAATATATGGAAAGTACCGGCGACTGGAATCATCATACATACGTAAAGTTACATCCCGAAGCTGATATTGCCCTTGTAGAAGATAATGTGAAAAATGTAATAAGCGAGTTTATCAATGGTTTATTCGGTGTTGAATTTGGCAGGGATGTAAACTTAAGACCTGTTGCAGATATATATTTTACCAATACTGTTGCTCATGAAATTATGGTGCTTCATGGCAGCAAAACTACTTCATATGCCTTTCTTGCCATTGCCGTATTTATTATGCTGATAGCTATAATAAACTTCGTAAATCTATCCACTGCCCGTTCGGCAGGCAGAGCAAGAGAAGTAGGTATACGAAAACTACTTGGGAGTGATCGTAAAAAACTAATTGCACAATTTCTGGCAGAGTCAATTATCCTTACAACAGTAGCAGTAATAATTGCCTTTGCTTTGGTTGAATTATTGCTTCCCTGGTTCAATTACATTGCTAACAGTGAAATTTCCCTGCAAAATTTCGGATTTTTAAATCTACTTGTTATATTTCTGCTGGGAGCAATTCTCATAGGAATCATCAGTGGAATATACCCCGCCTTTTACCTTTCAACATTTAAACCCATTACCACCTTGCGTGGTGAGACAGTAAAAGGAACCGGGGCAGCTATATTCAGGAAGGCATTGATTGTTTTCCAGTTTACAGTTTCAGTTGCATTGATTGCAGGTACAATAATAGTTTTTCATCAGTTGAATTTTATGAGATCCAAGGATCCTGGTTTTAATAAAGAAAATATAGTCTTTTTCCATACCAATTCGAAAGTAAGACAAAACTGGGAGAGTTTTCAAAATACATTACTTGCTAATCCCGCTATTGAAGATGTTGCCATGACCTACAATACTCCTGGAAATATTCACTGGCAGGAAACTATTGTTGAAAACGGAGAGGGAAAGCAATTTACTTTCTGGCCCATGACTCCGGAATATTTCTCAATGCTGGATGTGGATCTCCTGGCCGGACGAGCGTTCTCACGTGATTACCCTACTGACGAGGAAACTGCTGTTATTGTTAATGAGCGGTGGGTCAGGTTAATGGGATATTCCGATAATTATGAGGAAATACTTAACAAAGCTATAAGCACCAGTTACCACAATTTCAGAATTATTGGAGTAATTCCTGATTTCCATTTCAATTCACTGCACCAGTCAATTGCACCGCTTATGATGGTGTGGAGAGAACGTTCAGTTTCAGTAGCTACTGTAAAAATTCATGAGAGTAATATTCCTTCAGCAATAGAACACTTAAGAAAAACATGGACTCAATTCAGTCCTAATGAGATGATCGAATATAAATTTCTTGAAGATTCTCTTACAGCACTATACGACAAAGAAAACCGCCTGGGACTGGTGTTCACTTCATTTTCTGCCTTTGCAATAATTATTGCATGCCTGGGCCTTTTCGGCCTTACTTCTTTCATGGTTGAAAAACGAACCAAAGAAATTGCTATAAGAAAGGTATTAGGGGCAACAACCCACAATTTACTTCATCTTTTCAGTAAAGATTTTCTTATATTGGTTGGGCTGTCGCTTTTATTTGCAATACCCCTGGGGTATTTCACTTTAGATTATTGGCTGAATACATTTCCTTATCATATTAATATGCCGGTTACTCCATTTATTATAGCTACCCTTACCGCAATAACTCTTACACTTCTTACTGTTTTTTTTCATGTAATCAGGGCATATCATTCCAGTCCGGCAGAACCGTTAAAAAATGAATAAAAAAAGCTGCCTTTTCAGGCAGCTCATCATTTATTTCCAAAGTTTAAAGGGCTTACTTATCAAAGCAAGACGAGTATAACGCTTTTATTCAACACTTGCATCTTCGTTCACGATAAGCTTAAACCCTTTTCCGTGTACGTTAAGAAGCTCAACATTAGGATCTTTTTTCAAATATTTACGGAGCTTGGCAATGTAAACATCCATACTGCGTGCATTGAAATAGTTATCATCAAGCCAAATCTTTTTCAAAGCCAATGAACGGTCAAGTACATCATTTGCGAAGTCGCACAACATTTTCAAAAGTTGTGCTTCTTTTGATGTGAGTTTTTGGTCTTCACCCTTAAAGCTGAGAATCTGTCTTGAAAAATCAAAGGTATAGTTTCCGATATGGAAGAAAGTTTTCTGCGATTCCGAAGCGTCTTCAATGTTTGAACGACGTAAGATTGCATTGATCCGGAGAAGTAATTCATCCATACTGAAAGGTTTGGTGAGATAATCATCAGCACCAATTTTTAAACCTTCAATTATATCCTCCTGCATTGATTTAGCTGTAAGGAAGAGTATAGGAACTTTTTTGTCAATTTTCCGCACATCCCTTGCAAGTGTGAACCCGTCTTTTTCGGGCATCATCACATCAAATATGCAAAAATCAAATGACTCTTTCAGAAACATATTGTAGGCTTCTGCACCATTGACCGCAAGCCTGGCAGGAAAACCTTTTGCTTCCAGAAAAGCTTTTAAGATGGTACCCAGGTTGGGGTCATCTTCTGCTAATAAAATTTTTATTTTTTTGTTATCCATAATAATGTACCTCCTAATCAATATTTATTGTTTGCCGGAAGAATACTCATCAAAGCCAAAAGGTATAAAAACAGAAAAACGAGAACCTTTTTTCAACTCACTTTGCAAACTAATATTTCCTCCATGTAATTCAACTATTGCTTTAACATAACTTAATCCCAAACCAAAACCTTTAACATTGTGAATATTTCCTGTTGAAATCCTGTACAGGTTTTCAAATATTTTTTTCTGATTGGCTTTACTTATACCCATACCCTTATCTTCAACATGTATAAGTATCCCCTTGTTCACATTTTCTGTTTCAATAGTGATATTTGGTGCCTCAGATGAATATTTTATTGCATTATCCAGTAAATTAAAAACCAAATTGGTAAGGTGCACTTTATCAGCTTCAAGGAAACTGAATTCGGCATTAAGCTTTGTAAAGATCTTTCCATGACGGGTTTTCAATTGCAAATCTATTTTATGTATTGCATCTTCAATAACATCATGTAAATTAAACCCTACTTTATTTAAACGTAATTTACCTTTTTCTAATTGTGCAGTTTGCAGAACCTTCTCAGTCATCATTCCCAGGCGCTGATTCTCCTCATTAATTACCCTGATATAACTTTGGTAGAGTGTTTCAGATTTTTGCACATCCTTATCACTGAGCGCCTGACAAGCAAGGGAAATTGTCGAAATTGGCGTTTTCAGCTCATGTGTCATATTGTTAATGAAATCATTCTTTATCAAAGATAGTTTTTTCTGACGAATAATTGTAATGATGGTATATGTAAATGTGCTGATTATGACCAGAATAAACAAGGTTGATGCAAGGGTCATAATATTCATCTGGGTAATCAGATAAGTTTTTTGATTGGGGAAAAACAAGAATAAATATTCCTGACTCCTGAAAACATCATTGGGATATAAACTAAAAATATAACTGGACTGCAATAGTTCACGTGGGTAACTTCCGGTCTTTTGAGCCAGTAATGTGTTATAAACAGGATCATATATACCAAATTCATATTCAGTTTTTATTCCCTGGCGATCAAGTTCCCTGCCAATAAGAGAGTCAAGCAATTGCTTACTTTCATCAGATGAAGGGCTGTAAAACGAATTATTTGAAAACAAATCATCGAAAAGATCATTTACAAACTTTGTTCGTTGAAAAAATTCAATAAATGCATCAGATGAAGGGTTTGTAATTCCACTGCGGACTGCGTAACCCCGGTCTCTTAAATCACCGCGTCCTTGAAAGATCGTTGTGTCAATAGAATTAATGGAACGTCTTTCAAAAAAGGGATCATTGGAAAACATTTGCTGGTCATCCTGCCAGCCTGGCAACTGATCATCGATTGTGTGCCTGTCATTCTCCATTGCCATTAATACCTCAGCGTAATACTGACGATTTATGGAATCCAGAACATTGAAAAAGCGGTCTACCTTCCGGTCTCTTTCCTGCTGCTGCATAATGGCATTGGCCATTTCAATTTTATTGTATTTATTAATAGCCGAAGTGATTGCCTCGCTCACGCCTCTGCTGAAATTTGACTCTTTTACAGATAAAGCATTGCTGATCCAATACAACTGCATACCAACCAAACCAATAAGCGAGATGGTAATGAGAACTACTACAAATATGATGACATTCTTTTTCATAAACTTATGAAAACATATAATGCATAAAATTTAAGCATTTTGTAAATGTACAAACAGTAAAAACTAATGTTTTGATTTTAACAAAATTTAATTGGGCTAATGTTTAATTTGTTTAAAAATAGCCACTTACCAAATCAAGAACGAAAGTTGTATTATATTTAAATACATGCTTAACAGAAATTAACACCCATTAACTTTTTTTTAACCAAGGTGTAACCAAAGTTACCTTACATTTGTGTCAAGGCAAACAAACATGAAAATACCAATAGTTCTCATTGGTTTTTACAGTGTATTAGTTTTTGTGGTTATTTAATTGTGGATTGAACCGGCTGGTGTGGTTACCAGCCGGTTTTTTATTGCCTTTTTTCCTTTCATTTTTTTATACTGATTTTTTCCTTCTAATTTATGGATTTCCGATTAATTATTTAAAACTGGTTTTTTATAAGTAAAGCATGTTTAACATTATTTTTATTTTGTAATTATTACAATTTGATAATCATTATTATCTTTGTATAAAGATAAATAAATTATGAAATCAGTTCAGGATATTGCAACCGAAATACAGGAAGCAGGGCTAAAAGTAACGCCTCAAAGAGTGTCAGTTATGCAATGCTTATACAAGCTGAATCACCCCAGGGCAGAAGAAATTTATTCCGAAGTTTCTCAGAACATTCCAGGGTTGTCTGCAACAACAGTTTACAACGTTTTGGATGCACTTGTTGAAAAAGGGATAATCAAAAGAGTGAAAACTGAAAAAGGGGTTATGCGTTATGATGCTGTAGCTGACCATCATCATCATATGTATTGTATGTCAACCGATCGGGTGGAAGATTTTTTTGATCCTGAGCTGGACAATTTATTGCAAAACTATTTTCAAAAAAAGGAAATAAAAGGATTCAGACTTGAAGATATCAAATTGCAATTGATGGGGAAGTTTGAATAATAAACAATTTTAATATTAATCGTAAAAATTGAACAGATATGACACAAACAAATCAAATCGGATTACAAGATAAACAAGTAAAAGAACTAATAGAAAAACTCAATGACTTACTGGCAAATTACCAGGTTTTCTACCAGAACACCCGTGGATTTCACTGGAATATCAGAGGACATAAGTTTTTTGAACTTCACGTGAAGTTTGAAGAATTGTATGATGACCTTCATGCAAAAATCGATGAAATTGCTGAACGTATTCTCACTTTGGGTGGAACACCTTTGCACACCTTCGAAGATTACCTGAAAATATCAGAAGTAAAAGCAATTAAAAATGCTTCAGAAGATGTGGCTTGCGTGCAGGGTATTCTGGATGCATTCAGTGTATTATTGAAAAAGCAAAGAGTAATACTTGATTTATCTGATGAAATGGATGATGAAGGAACCAACGCAATGGCAAGTGATTATATCCGTGAACAGGAAAAACTTGTATGGATGTACTCATCATGGCTAAATAACTAAATTTTGGTTTTGTTTTTTTTAATCAGATCTCTTATTAAAGGTTTGATACCGAAAAAAGGCTGTCTGTAACAGACAGCCTTTTTTTCTTTTGAAACAATTTCTATCTTTATCGGGAAAAGATAAACATTATAGATGAGCACAACTGCAATAATACGAAAAGCTTCAGGAGAGAAAGAGGCCTTCGATTCGGAAAAACTAAGAAATTCGATTAAAAGAGCAGGCACACCCGATGACATTACTGATCAGATCATTGATGAAATATTGCCACAATTACAAGATGGCATGACCACCCGGGAAATTTATAAAAAGGCTTTTGGCATGCTTCGAAAACGCAAACGTGCCAATGCAGCGCGATACAGCTTAAAAAAAGCCATTATGGAACTGGGCCCCACCGGATACCCGTTTGAACAATTCGTAGCCCAGGTATTGGCCCATAACGGTTTTGAAGTAAGTGTAGGGCAGGTAGTGCAGGGCAGGTGTGTTACCCATGAGGTTGATGTAATAGCCACAAACGATACTACACAATATATTGTAGAGTGCAAATATTATAACAGCCAGGGGAAATATGCCAATGTAAAAGTCCCGCTTTACATAAGATCACGGGTAAATGATATTATTGAATACAGGGAAAAACTTCATGACTATAAAAATATTCGTTTCTCTGGATGGATTGTTACCAATACCCGTTTTACTGAAGATGCAATGAATTACGGTCGTTGTGCCGGCCTGAATATGTTAAGTTGGAGTATACCCCGGGGCAAAGGACTCAAAGATATGGTTGAAAAGGCAGGAGTTTATCCTGTAACAGTAATAACAAGCCTGAATAAGAAACAAAAGGAATATATCCTTTCAAAAGATATAGTCCTTTGCAAACAGCTCAGGGAAAATATAAAAATTCTCCATGAGGTGGGTTTTACAGATAAAAGCCTTAAAAAGGTAGTTAATGAAATTGATGAAATGCTTAATTCTTCAAAGGATTAGCAGTCATTCTGGCCTTAAATGTTAATACAACAGTAAAATCAAGGGGTGTTTCATTCACCTGGCCCGAAGATTTTATGCCAAAAGTATGTGGCGGATCTTCTATTAAGCCGGCTAGTTTTAAAATACCCTCATCACTAACATCGAGAACCGTAGGATTATCTACCAGGCCTGAAAGGTTGATATCTTCAAGCTCAACAATAAGTTTTTCATCTGATCCGTCGGGGTTAGCTGAATATAGATCAAAATTTATTAATTTTTGTTCATCAGATCCGTTATGTTCCTTCAAATGATATTTTACCTCAAGAATTTCTATTTTTTTGATCTTTGAACCATACTGCTCAATCAGGGTTTCTTGTTCCGACAGGTTTACAGATTTAAATACATCAAATAAATCATCATTTTCATTGATAGGTGGGAGTTCAACTGTAAAGTTGAAGAATTCCTTGACATCAAAAATATCTTCTTCGCAACCATTAAACAAAAAAAGGCTTGCGATTAACAAAAATGAAAGTAAGGCTGTTGTTTTCATGACAGGAAAGTTTAGTTTGCTTTTTTATGCAAATTTAACTATTTCCTCCATATAATGCAATTTTTTTTCGCCTTATCGAATATTATTTACGTATAGATTTATTTTCGGCTTAGATAACAAACGATTTGTAAGGATTATGGTACCAGATGACATGGCAGATACAAGTTGTCTGGCAATATTAAATTATGCGCATGGCAGATAAGCTCCGGAATATTACTGATGCATATCCTGAAGACAGTCTGGGTAACAAGATGATGATAAGGTTATAAGCAGATTACAACTCTCCTCTTCTTTTAATCAGTGTCTCCTTGATTTCCCGGGCTCTGTCCTCGGTAAGGTCATACTTCCACATCACCAGAATGGCTAATCCGGCTGTAACAGCCGGAATAAGTATATCAGCAAGCCGCAAACGTGTGAGTGTTTCTGCTGTTTGTACTGCTGCATTCTGGTCAAAGCCAACGAGCTTCAATACCAGTCCGCCAAGCACCAATGCCAATGCCTGACCGAGTTTAACCATCCACCAGTATATGGCCCCAAAGGTGCCTTCTTTCCTGGGCATCCCATTTTTCAGCTCATCCAGGTCGCACACATCAGCGGTCATACTCATCATTAGGGTGAATAGCCCCCCTATTCCAAATACCATAAGCGGAACAGGCATAAACATCAGCCAGGGGTTACCCGGGCTAAATCCCCACCATTTCAAACCGTAACCAATAATGGAGATGAATGTTGATATAATAAAAGCATTGCGCTTACCCCATCTGTTTGACATCCATGTGATAATTGGAATAATCAGGAATGCAGTAAATAAAGCGCTTACGGTTGAGAACCACGCAGGCCATGTTCCTGCATCAGCATAGTCGCCATCAAACATATAGAATAGAATAATGAAGTAGCTGAAGGAAGCAACCAGCTGGAAACCGTTAAATACTAAGAAAGTAGCACCACATAGCCTGACAAAAGGTATGTTCTTAAAAATCAGCACCATATTCTTTAACAGACTCTTGAAGTTTTTTGATATGTTCTTTAGGGTAAGATCATCCCTGTTGGTAAGATTCTCCTGGTTAACTTCCTTACATAAGAGAGCGGGAAGAATACCTAAAACCATACATAATCCTCCGACAACCATGGAGAGTCTCCTTACCCCAACTGCCTGGGTTTCGAACAGATCGGGATTTGCAATCAGTACCCAGAACCAAGGTACAATCATCCATGCAACCTGACCGAAGATTTGAGCGGATGCCATCAGGCGGGTACGCTCGTTGTAGTCGGGGGTCATTTCATAGCCCAGCCCAATATATGGTGTAGCAAAAATGGTATTGGCTATAATAAAGATGAAAGAAAGAATAAGAAAGTACCAGAAATTATACATCTGTGAGTTTTCCGGATTCATCTGCCACAGTAGGGCAAACATTATTCCGCTGAGTATTGCACCTATGAAGATGTAGGGTCTTCTGCGCCCAAACCTTGACTTGGTATTGTCGGTGATATAACCCATTATGGGATCGGTGAGAGCATCCAATAGCCGGGGCAAGCCGCCCAGGAGCCCTGCAAGAAATGGGTCGATACCAAATGCGGTGAGCAGGAAGAACTGGAATACTCCCAGGGCACCCGGCAGCAGGTTGACCACCAGGTTACCGGTTCCAAAGGCAGCTTTTTGCCCTAAGGGGACTCTGTCTTTTAAGGGTGTTTCGTAGGCTGTCATTTTTTTATGATTGGGTTATTGAGTTATTAGGTTATTGGGTTAAAAGAATGGAATTTTCTTTTAATTATATATGGCTTGTATTTCTTGTACGGTGGGCGGTACTTTCACAGTTTCCATCATAGATTCATAATCGCCGTTGAAAGTTTTGGTGATGGGCATTCCGTCCCGGGTCAGTCCTTCAAATCTTCCGTCATCCACAAGATCCCAAAGAGCATATTTAGCCTGGGCCTGTAAATTGATCAGTCCGAAATGATTTTCTGAGCCCAATGGGTTTGCCGCATCTTTCCACTGCTCGTCGAAAGCTTCAAAATAAAAGCAGGAAATATTTTCGTTATTGGTCCATTCGCGCATCTGCCAGTAGTAAAGAGCAGCTTTGTATTCGTCAATAGCTCTTGCACCTTCATCTCCATAAAACTCATTCGATCTGGAAGCCCAACCTGTTTCCCCAATATGAACGGGCTTATCTATACCCAGACTTTGCATGTAATCAACCACACTCTGGTACTGAGAAATTGCATAATCCATGGCACGTTGCATGGCCGAATGAATTTTTTCCAGATCTGAAAGATGTTCTTCATCTTCCGGCACTCCCCAGAAATCAGGATTATAATGGGTATCATGCATAGGGTATGTATGCATAGAAATGAAGTCTACCGCCTCAATAAGCTTATTCAGATCATCTTTATGATATTCGGTGCTCCCACCCCCCCAGGATGCAAAATTGTCGGAGCTGGTGATCCATAAGGTTTCGGGCAGTTCGCCTTCTTTTTTCAGATCCTGTAAATGATTTACCCATTTGAGTATGATTCCGGGTTCTACATAATAATCCCATGCCCAGTGAACCATGGCTTCGTTGCCAACGGCAATAATTTTTACAATATCAGGATATTGTTGAGTCAATTCAACGGCACGGGCTATTTCAACAGCATTTCTTTCACTCTCCTGGTCACGGATGCGGTCGGGAAGGTCAGTCCATGCATTTTTGCAATCGATCCAGGCACCCAGCATAACATACATCTCAAAATCAGGATCATCCTGTTTCATCTGGCGAATGGCTTCCAGCAAATTGGCTGCTTCATCGAGATGCACGTTATATGTCCTTAAAGTCTTTATCCCCATGGCAGATAAGATTCTCATGTCCTCTTTGAGTTGTGGAATGGTAGGTTGAATATCCCGGGTAATCTCCCGATAACCTCCATATGAAAAGGCCTGATAATCGGGATTGCCTAATATATCTGCTGCAGTTTTCCCCACAGGTTCCTGGCCAGGGGTGCATGAGAACATCAGCATGACTGCCAAAAATGAAAACAGGAAAAAAGTTGTTCGTTTCATAGTTTTAATTTTTTTTGACAAAAAGAATATCCTTTGAATGTTTTAAGACTCTTCCCTACGTTGCTCCAGGTCTTTTTCCATTTCCAGGCAGGTTTTCTGGTCAATGGCATAATAGTATAACAATATAGCACAAGTCATATACAGTATTCCCGGAAATACCGAGATCATGAGTTTAATACCTGTGAGTGCTGTTGCAGTTTGTTCGATATTGGCTTCGAATTTAAACAATGCCAATAGCCAGCCTGCCAATGCACCTCCGATTCCCCATCCAGCCTTCTGAGCGAATGTAGCCGCCGAAAAAACAAGGCCGGTGGCACGTCTGTGGAATTTCCATTCAGAATAGTCAGCAGCATCTGCTAACATGGTCCAAAGTAATGGTACTGCAGGTGCATAAGTAAATTTTGCAAGAATATTAAGAATGTAAACTGTATAAATGTTATCATTCCCGGGGATGTAAAGCAAAATGAAAAACAAACCCGATATCAGTGAACTTGCCATATACACATTTCGCTTTCCGAATCGCTTTGCCAGGGGTTTTGAGAAAGGTATACCCGCAATCAGGGCCACAGTGCCGATTACATTAAACAACTGCACACTTTGCTCTTGTCCTATATAGTACTTAAAATAATAAGCTATGGAAAGATTCTGTAAGGCAAACATTACGAAAGAAATGATTCCCACAAAAAACAGTATGACCCATGGCCCATTCCTGAAGAGATTTTTGAAGTCTTCCTTCAGGTTTTTCTGCTGAGCTGGAGGTGGTGCAAGCCTTTCCCGTGTAGATTTAAAAGTGATCATAAACAGGATGAAACTAATAGCTGCAAAAAGAGTTAAGGTATATTGATAACCCTTTGCCATATCACCTTTACCTAAATAAGTAGCCAGGTAAAGTGCAGTACCCGTAACGATTAACTGACCCGCAAAAGCAAAAATGAACCTGTATGAATTCAAACCTGCCCTTTCGTATGAATTGGATGTCATGACAGCACTCATTGAAGAATATGGCAGATTAATGGCTGTAAAAACAGTCATCAGCAGGAGATATGTTACACCGGCATAAATCACTTTTCCTGTTGGTCCAAAGTCGGGTGTTGTAAAAGTGAGGACGGCAAGCACACTATACGGTAATGCCATCCAGAGCAAATATGGCCTGAATTTTCCCCAACGCGTATTGGTGCGGTCGGCAATAATACCCATCAACGGGTCACTTAACATATCCCAGAAACGGGCAATCAGCATAATTGTACCTGCAGCAGCGGCTGAAATCCCAAAAGTGTCGGTATAAAAGATCAGGATCCAGAATCCCACCATATCCCAAACAAAGTGCGATGCGGTGTCACCCAGACCGTAACCAAGTTTTTCCTTAACTGATAATTTTGTGCTGTTTTTACTCATCATTTTATCAATTTATGATTATGCACAACTTTGTAAGTATCATTTACTTTGTTTTTCATTCTGCCTGCCAGTCAGAAAATATTTCAACAACTTTTTTGGGTTCCCGGTCTACGGTGTAGAGCCCCCAGTGTTTTTCGGCACCCATAGGATCGTTGGGATCGCCCTTCCAGTCTTCATCAAAGGCTTCGAAAATGAAGGTGGTGACATTGTTTCGAACTGACCATTTCATCAGCTCTTCTACATATTTTTTTTGTTTTTCCTGGCTTGCCCGTGGTCCGAATTCCGATGCAATGGTTGCCCAGCCGGCTTCGGTAATAACAATCTGTTTTCCCGGCAATGCAGTCATTACTTCCTCTATATTCTCAAGGGTATAGCTCATTCCTTCATCAATATCTTTTCCTTCCCATATAGGATATACGTGGATGGAAACAAAGTCCACAACTTCAGCCAGTTCACTACCATGGTCAGCCCACCATTTATAGTTGTCGGCAACAGTTACCGGCTGCTCAATGGCCTGCTGAACTCTTTTTACATAAGTAATAACAGAATCAACGGTTACCCGGTGCTCGTTCCAGTCTACAAGGGATTCATTGCCCACATTTACTGCCACAATGATATCCTGGTATTCATTGGCCAGCTCAATACCTTTTTGAATTTCAAGATCGTTGAGTTTTTTATTCCTTTCTAAAGTTTCTTGTGGCCAGGGTTCATCAAGCCAAGCGCAGGTTTCATAGCTGTCTATTTCGGCTCTGAGCCAGATACCCAGCAGCACTTTAAAATCCAGATTGTTTTCCCTGATCACTTCCAGTACCATCTGGCTGTTTTCTTCGCAATCGTAAAGCCTGAATAGGCGGAATGGTGTTTGCTCCTTCAAAATCAGCAGGTCTTCAAGAATCTCTTCATGGCTTGGATTAATGGCTCCCGCACCCCTGTCAGGATGCTGACCGGTTCTGAAACCTGAATAGCAAACAGCTTCAGAAACTCCATTTAAAAGCATGTTTTCACCCTGGGGTAACCGAGGTTCTGTTTCGGATTTTCCAGTCTTTTCTCCTGAAAAGTTACAAGACATAAAAGAAATTGGGATTAATAAGGCCAGGAACCTGATAGCATTTTTCATGTTTTAGACTTTAGTTAGACAATTATCTTCACATTTTAACTTCCACTTCCAGACGATCTATTGTTGCGGTTCTTTTAAAAATCAATTTGCTTGCTTGTGGGGTTAACATATTGCCTTCAATTTCTTCCGAATTTCCATCCGTGTAAAAAACAGTGATTTTTTCTGTGTCGGAAGAAGAGTAAATAACAGGCACAGAACAATATGTGAATGCCAGCTGTCCTTTATTCAGTGAAATTTGTTTTCTATTTCCCTGAATATTTATGAACTCAAATTTCCGGGCATCCGGCAGGAACTCTTCATTTCTGAGCAGAAAAGGATTAAAATACAACTGCCCGTCTTTGACAAGCACTCCAAGTTCTCCGAATCGCGACAGAATATCCTCCTTCACCTGACCGGTCATTCCAGGTTGCTGTGCACCCCTGTGCTGCGGAGTATGAGAATAGGGATCAGTCGGGAATGCTCCATACAACTCAGGAGACTTATGCACACCGATTCCGGCTTCAATCTCATAATAATGATCGAGTAACTTTCCTACAACCACCGGATCTGCATTTTCTTCAGCGGCTTTCAGGCAACATTCCTGCACTGCCAGCAAAAGTTTCGATACCATATGCCAGTAAATTGATCCCAGTCCTTCAAAGGCAAAGAATGTTCCTGATCGGCCGGTAAATGCTTTATGATGAAACACTTTTTCAAATATATCCAGCAAAAGCTTACGGTCTTTCTCACCAGATCTTTATATTCTCCTTCAGTAATTTTATTTAAGGCATTTTCCAGATCCCTGGCATTTCTGAAGTTTCCATTGAAGTGGTAGTTACCCTGTACATCCTGCTCAACGATTTTGTTATTTCCATCAGCAATCATTTTTTGAATTAACTCTGATGATCTGGCAACCGATTCCGGTATAGTATTTTTCTCTAAAAATCCGGGTAAATCCTTATTGGGATATAAGATGTAGCTATACTGATCTTCCCTGAACAAGGCACTTTTTTTCAATGCATCAAGCACTTGCAGTGATTCTTCCGGTTTTAAATAACCCGAACTGAGCACAGCAACCTGCCCCTCAAGCATCTCATTCAAATGAGAACAGGAAATCTCTGTATCTGTAGCGCTCATCAGGTTATATGCGTGGTAAAGCTTGTCTTTCCTTTGGTTTGCCCGGATAGAGTGTTCTATAAAATCGATAGAAACCTTTGTGAATTTCTTTAATCCGGCAATGGATAAGCTTCTTTTCTTGCCCCAAAAACCTCGTCGGTAAATATGTTGCCTGTAATCAGATGCTGCTTTCCCCAGGCGATCCAGTATAGTTTTTCTATCCTTATCATTGATACTGTTGGCAAGAAGGTGGCTGAACTCATAAAGCGTTTCACGCACGCTGTGATAAAATTCTATCAATTCACTGGAAACTTTTATGTTTTCCAACTCTGATCTCTCTATAATTTTCTGGAAAAATTTCATGAACCGATGGAGGTAATATAGCGTAACCATTGAAACCCCATTACCTACCAAAGCATTATTGGCATCGTTCCATTCGGGTCTTTGAGTGTTAAGCCAGATACCGGTTTCCGGAATAAAATTAGAAATTTTGG
>CAYXIT010000033.1:0-3585 GCA_964465275.1 uncultured Bacteroidales bacterium
CAGTAAATAGCATTTCAAAAGCCCGGTTGAGCCGGGCTCATTTATTCTTTTTATTTCAAATGATTTAAATTTCTCATCTGATAAATACTTATCAAGTAAAAATCTGAATTCTAACTTGAATTGAAAAATATTCTTATAACCTGCTTTTTTTTATTCATCTTTAATCTTCCTGCTCAACGCACAGGAAATATTGTAGAAATTTTTGGAAGGGAACGGGTGGAAACAACCAGTGAAGGAGTCATAGTCCATGAATTTAAGGAAGGATTGGCCCTTCGCAATGCCATGCGCCCTGGAATGCTTTCCGGCATGCAGGATATCCTTTTCTGGCAGATCGCAACAGAACGCTTTGAACGTCCTGAAGCAGGAAAAATACTTTCTGATAATTATAATGTATATACTGAACCTTTGACATGGGAGGGTATAGAAGTTGATACAGCCGGATTTTTCAGAGGAAACCTGCGTGGGGCTTATGTTTACACCGAATTTGATTCGCCACAGGCAGGTATTGCATTACTTGATGCCACCGGTCATACAAGGGCATTTATTAATGGCATGCCGCAGGAGGGTGATCACTATGATTACGGCCATACCCTTATTCCATTTCACCTGAAAAAAGGCCTTAATCAGTTTATATATACCTACGGCCGCTTTGGAAGAGTAAAATCACAAATAGTAATCCCTGAAAAAGAACTGCAGTTTTCACCCCGCGATATGACATTACCCTCTATCATAAGGGGTGAAAATGATGAAAAATGGGGAGCTATCAGAGTTGTAAATGCATCAGAGAGATCCCGCGAAGGTCTTACCATCACCTGCATGCTGGAAACAGGAGAAACAGCAACTTACAAAACCGGCAACATCATGCCCCTGGCGGTTAGAAAACTAAATTTTAAAATCCCCGCTCTTACCAGCCCTGTAAAGGCACAATCTCTTTCAGCAACCCTTGTATTAACAGATTCAAGGAACAGGGAGATTGATCGCACAACTATTACTGTCAATATAAAAGATGCAGATCTACATCATGAAAGGACATTTATCAGTAGTATTGACGGCAGCGTACAGTATTACAGTGTGGCTCCTTCTACTTCAGATGCACCCAACCAGGCCTTTGTCCTTTCGGTGCATGGTGCCAGTGTTGAGGCCACCAACCAGGCACGTGCCTACCAGCAAAAAGACTGGGTGCATATTGTTGCCCCCACCAATCGCCGGCCCTTTGGTTTTAACTGGGAAGAGTGGGGTCGTCTGGATGCTCTTGAAGTACTTCATGAAGCCAGAAAAATATTCCATACCGATACATCACGTACATATCTTACAGGCCATTCCATGGGCGGACATGGTTCCTGGTTTCTGGGTGCAACTTACCCCGACAAATGGGCTGCCGTAGCGCCCGCTGCAGGTTATGCCGATATTATTGGATATCGCCGCACAGGAACCGACAGTCTTATACAGGCCAATCCCCATTTCGGAATGATATACAGGGGTGCACTGGCCGGACGCACAATTGACCTGGCCCGCAACTACCTTCAATCGGGAATTTACGTTCTGCATGGCGATGCAGATGCAGTTGTTCCCGTTGAACAGGCACGAATGATGCGGGGAATATTGGGTGGATTTCACAACAACTTTGCTTATTATGAATATCCTGACGGATCGCATTGGTATGGTGACCACAGTATGGACTGGCCTCCATTATTTGACTTTCTCCGTCAAAACACCATTCCGGATGCCAAAGATGTGCGCAAGATTGAATTCCGTACTGCATCACCCGGCGTATCTGCAAGCAATTACTGGCTGCGCATCAATCAGCAGATTAAAAGCTATGAACACTCCACCGTAAAGGCACAATATCTCAATGATAGCATTTATGTTGAAACCGAAAACATTGAACATATAACTTTAATATTAAGTTTGCTTCAACCTGAAGCCCGTCCTGTTATAATGATTGACGGTCAATCTGTAATTCCACCGCAAGCAAATGATATTTCTTTGAGATTGACCGGAGATACCTGGTCTTTGGCATATTTACCCCCGGCCAAAGAAAAAACACCCGAAAGAAACGGAGGATTCAAGATGGCATTTACCAACAACGTAGTATTGGTTTACGGAACCCGCGGAAAAAGGGAAGAAAACAGCTGGTATGAGAACAAAGCCCGCTACGATGCCGAAACTTTCCTATACCGGGGCAACGGCTCCATTGAAGTGATCCCAGACAGAGAGTTCTCTCCTGAAAAATATAAAGACCGTAATGTAATCATTTACGGAAATGCCCATACAAACAGGGCATGGCATTCTCTTCTCAGAAATGCACCTTTACAGGTAACATCACAGGGCATTTCTATGGGAGATACTTATTTAGAAAGTGACCGGATTGGCACCTACTTCATATATCCTCGTCCTGACAGTGACATTGCAAGCGTGGGAGTAGTGGCCGGAACCGGCATAAAAGGGATGAAAGCCACCTACCCTAACGATTACTTCTCAGGTATAACAGGCTTTCCCGATTTGATGATATTTGATGTGGACTGGCTCAAAGAAGGAGTTGATGGCATAAAAGTTTCAGGCTACTTTGGCAACGACTGGAGTGTTGAAAGCGGTGATTTCAAATTCTGACCCTATGAAAAAAGTCAATTCTTTCAATTCCATAATCATCATTTTGCTGTTTGTCTTTGCATTTTCATGCAAAACAACTGAGGAAGAGTACCACATTCAAACAGTAGAAATCCCTAAAGGCTATACTCTGGAACAAAAAATTAAACTCTCAGGCCGGGTACTCCCCCACCCACGGCAGATGCTCTGGTGGGAAGATGCTTTCAAAGGTTTCATCCATTTTGGACCCAATACCTTTACAGGAATGGAATGGGGAACCGGATTTGAAGATGCTGCCTTATTCAATCCCACCGAACTGGATACCGATCAGTGGTGCAAACTGATGAAGGCTGCCGGAATGACACGCGTGGTAATGGTAGTAAAACATCATGAAGGATTCTGCCTTTGGCAAACACGCTACACTGACCATTCTGTGGCATCTTCACCCTGGCAAAACGGTCAGGGAGATGTTTTACGGGAACTTGCAGAGTCATGCGAAAAATATGGTATAAGACTGGGCGTATACCTTTCTCCGGCTGATCTTTACCAGATGGAATCACCCAAAGGATATTACGGTAATGGAAGCGAATTTACCGAACGTACGATTCCACGCCAGGTCGATGGACGTCCTTTCGAAGACCAGCGAACATTTACTTATCTACTCGACGATTACAATGAATACTTCATGAACCAGCTTTTTGAGCTGCTTACTGAATACGGGCCCATTTACGATGTGTGGTTCGACGGAGCCAATCCCAAGCCCGGCACCGGACAAACCTATGCATACAATGCCTGGTACGACATGATCCGTGAGCTGGCTCCCGATGCGGTAATATTCGGCAAAGGCCCCGACAGCCGCTGGTGCGGAAATGAAGGCGGAGCCACACGGGAAGCCGAGTACAATATAATTCCTTTAAATATTCTACCATCTGAATTTTGAGATGAATTTTGAGATGTTAATTTTACATTGTCTGAATAAAACTTAGTTGTTCCAACTCC
>CAYXIT010000033.1:3595-15487 GCA_964465275.1 uncultured Bacteroidales bacterium
ACAGAACAAACAGGATGGTTTCATTATATGCCTGCCGAAACCAACACTTCTATCAGGCATGGCTGGTTCTGGCGCAATGAGCATGAACAGCAGGTAAGGAGTGTGGATGATGTTTTTGATATTTACGAACGCTCTGTGGGTGGTAACAGTCAGTTCCATCTAAACATACCACCTGACAACCGGGGGCTTTTCGCCGAGCGGGATGCAAAGGTTTTGACAGAGGTAGGTAAAATCATCAGAAAGGTTTACGATACCAATCTCCTGGAAGGCAGCAGTTCTTCTGCAAACAATGTACTTGATGGAAATATGGATACCTGGTGGCAGGCACCCGCATCAGAAGCCATCCTGGAAGTTACGCTTCCCGAAAAACGGATTATTAACCGTTTTATGATCAAAGAAGCCATTGCTCAGCGCGGAGAACGTGTGGAAGAACATTACCTTGAAGCACGCATAAATGGAGAGTGGCAACGAATTGTTGATGGAAAAACCATCGGGCATAAACGAATTCTGCGCTTCCCTGCCGTTGAAACTGATGCTTTCAGGTTGCACATAACCATGTCAAGACTCGCTCCTGCTATTGCTCATATTTCGGCACATTATTATGATGAACCCCCGAAACCTGTCCGCATCAGCAGAGAAGAAAACGGGATGCTGAGCATGGGAGTTGGCACCAGCTTCTCATGGAAAGATCATGGAACTGCAGATCTTACTCAGAATATTTATTACACCACTGATGGTTCAGAACCCGGACCAAATTCTGCACTGTATACAGAACCCATATCTCTGCCTCTTGGCGGCCACATCAGGGCGCGGTCAATTGTTGAAGATCGTAATGGCCCTGTTTCGGAAACCCGCCTGGGTATTTTGAGAAATAACTGGACTGCCACCGATTCAAAAGGACGCACCGAAGAACCTTCAAGGGTTTTGAATGGTAATACTCAAAGTCGCTGGATCTCTGATGAAGCAGACAAGGGACCTTTCAGCATTACCATTGACATGCATAATCTTTATGAAATTGCAGGCTTAAAATATATCCCCAATACTGATGGCGGGTATATTGAATCCTATCAGGTTGAAGTGAGCACCGATAGCAAAATATGGCAAAAAATTCACAGGGGTACCTTTGGAAATATTATCAACGACCCGGGAGAGCGCATTGTCTTATTTTCCGATACCCAACAGGCAAGATATGTAAAATTATCAGATATTAAACCACCTGGATCCTTCAACAGGGTGGGTGCTGCTGAGATTGAAGTGCTTGCAGGAAAACAATAGATATTATAAATTCATCAGAAATACTTATTAATGAAGAACCTGTTAATTTTGTTGTTTTTACTTTCGATCGGTTTACAAGGCTTTACTCAGGTCAAATTGCTTGAAACCCCTCCAAAAACCTATCTGGTAAACCGCACAACGGAACCCATTGTTTTAGATGGCAAACTGGATGAACCTGACTGGCAAAATGTTCCCTGGACAGAGGAATTTCTTGACATCGAAGGCCCGCATATGCCAGCTCCACATTACCGTACAAGGGTAAAAATGCTGTGGGATGATGAGTACTTTTATATTTCCGCCGAAATGGAAGAACCCCATATATGGGCCACTTTCACTGAGCGCGAGTCTATCATTTTCCATGAAAATAATTTTGAAGTATTTATTGATCCGTCCGGTGATACACATAATTATTATGAACTTGAAATCAATGCCCTGGGTACCATCTGGGACCTGATGCTTACCAAACCCTATCGCAACGCAGGTATCCCCATTAGTGCATGGGATGTCAGGGGGTTCAGGTTTGGGATTCACAAACAGGGTACCATCAATGACCCATCAGATATCGATACCATGTGGACTTTAGAAATGGCTTTCCCATGGAAAATCCTTGCAGAGGCCGCACCCGGAAAACGCAAACCCCGGAATGGTGAGCAGTGGAGGATAAACTTCTCCCGTGTACAGTGGCGATTGGATATTGTGGACGGCGAATACAGAAAAACCATAAATCCGGAAACAGGACAACCCTATCCTGAGTACAATTGGGTTTGGTCGCCCCAGTGGGCCATTGATATGCACAGGCCAGAATACTGGGGTTATGTTCAGTTTTCGGATGTAAAAGCAGAAGATAAGACTGTAGATTTTATTAATCAACCAAAGGAAATTATTAAATATACACTTCGCGAATTGTATTATTTGCAGCACGCGTTTTTCTGGGAAAATAACAGATATGCCAAAAGCCTGATAGAGCTGGATCCGGATAATATGGATTTATTCACATCCTATGAAATAAGTTTTGATGCCGCAAAATCAAGATTCAGGCTTTCCATTAGAGAAAATGAAAATACTGAATGGCATATAAGTGAAGATAGCCGGATATGGAAAACGGAGAATAAATTCCAGGAAAGGTCGCAATTTTACTAAAGTAAACTCATTGCCTGATTTTTCATAACAGCCAATAAATTATAACCAAAAAATAAAGACTCATGCAATTAAAAGCTTTTTTTACTCCGGTAGTTTTAATCTTTCCTTTATTCTTATTTTTTTCGTGCACCGAAAAAGATCCGGTATCTGATGAACCGGTGATTTATATTGTTAAAACCTTTGAAGATGCAAGACATGCTTTTGGAGAAGGATTATCGCAAACTGCTGAGGGGACATTTACTTTTCCGGTTGACCCCACAAGGGTGGAGCGCATAAAAATGTTTGTAAAATTACGTTGTCCGGATGCAGGATGTAATGAATGGGATATGTATGCCAATATAAGAGTAATGGAACCTGAAACTGAAGAATGGATGGAAATGGGAAGATATATTACACCTTATGGAGTTGATAATTCACAGGCAGGCAGGGGTTTTATGATCGATGTTACCGATTTCAAATCCATTCTTACAGGTGAAGTAAAACTTCGCTCTTTCATTGAAGTATGGGGGAATGATGGCTGGCTCGTATCAGTTGAGTTTGAAATTATTGAAGGAAATCCTGATTATGCATACTATGCCATCAGTCCGATCCTTGACTATGCAGATTGGTCGCTGGCAGGAGTTCCTTATGGAGAAGATCATGACTTTGTGCTGGAACGCACTGTAAACATACCTTCAAATGCACAACAGTCATCTTTCAGAACCATTATTACGGGCTGGGGTCATGCCACACCGGCAGATCCCGATGGGAGACCATGTTCTGAATGGTGCTTCAGAACACATGATGTACTTATTAACGGAGAATACCAGTTCAGTCATATCATGGATGGACTGGGTTGTGATAAAAATCCGGTTCAGCCACAAAATGGTAACTGGGCTCCTGACAGAGCAGGATGGTGCCCGGGGATGGCGGCTCCGGTAAGAACAGATATTTTGGGAAGCCCTATGAGCGGATTAAGCTTTTCCTATGAGTATGATTTTGAAGACTGGACCAATGATTTTCAAACCAATGCGAGCAACAAACATGCTTATTATGCGATTTCAAGCTTTGTAGTTGTTAAGAGCAATGAACCAATCGAAACACCTTCAGTAAATAATTAAATTTTGGATTAATCCTGTTTATAAACTTTTAGAAATCAAACATAATATTACCATGCACAGAAGAGAATTTATTTATAAAACCGGGCTGGCAAGTATTGGAATAGCAGCTATCAGTCCAATCTTCAACTCCTGTAATTTAGAATCATCAGAGGATTTTAAAATAAAAAACTGGGTTTGGATCACCCCCGAAGCAGGTCTTTCAACAGAGAAATGGAAAGAACGATTTGAAATGCTTAAAAATTATGGAATCGATGGTGCTATTTTACAGGTATATGCCGCCCATACAGCGTGGTATGAATCACCGGATCTTCCTGTTCAGGAGCCACTGCTTGAGAAACTCATTCCCATTGGCAAAGAAACCGGAGTAGAAGTACATGCCTGGATGTGGACCATGCCCAACAATAATCCCTATTATATTGAAAATCATCCGGAGTTTTATGCTGTGAATGGCTTGGGGCAGCCTGCCCATACCCACCCGGCCTATGTTGGCTATTATCGTTTTATGTGTCCGAACCAGCCTGGAGTAAGAGAATTCCTTAAAAACAATGTGAATACTCTTAGCGGAAAGCAAGGGCTGAATGGAATACATTTCGACTATATCAGACTACCAGATGTTATTATTGCCGAAGCTCTCCAGCCAAAATATAATATAATACAGGATCGCGAGTATCCCGAATTCGACTATTGTTACTGCTCCGTTTGTCGTGAAAAGTTTCTCGTAGAAACCGGAATAGATCCACTCAAAGACCTTGAAGACCCCTCTGCAAATGAACAATGGAGGCAATTCAGGTACAACTCTGTCACCAACCTTGTAAATGATCTTCTGATCCCTGAAGCCAAGAAAACTGGCATGCAGGCAACTGCGGCAGTGTTCCCCAACTGGGAGGGTGTAAGGCAACAATGGAGCCAATGGGATATGGATGCTTTCTTTCCCATGCTTTATCATAACTTTTACAATGCCGATCTGCAATGGATAGCAGATCAGATCAAAAACCAGATACAATTGCTCAAGAATCCTAAACCGATTTATGCCGGATTATTTATTCCTGCCCTGAAGGATGATGAATTAACAGAAGCAATAAACCGGTCAATTAATGCCGGAGCAAGTGGTGTTTCTTTATTTTCATATCACCAGATAACTGATTATCAGTGGAATTTAATTAAACAGTATACACACTAATCAATCAGTTAACTTTGATAATTTAAAGATCAGGAAAAGATATGTTCTGAAATTTCATGTTGCGTAGTTTTGCTTTTTTCTACATAGAAAACTAATATCGTGGTAGTTAATCAAGGTATTTATTTATTGTGTAAGAAATATTAATTTTCTGTTAAAAATTTTTCGTAATATTGCTAAATCGTTTTAGATTTTTTTTACATTTGCACTATTCAGGAATAACAATCATCAATAAAATAATTTGTAAATAGAATTGTCAATTATTTTTAACAAATCGAACCGATGATTACTCCAAACAAAACAATCATTATTTATTAACAAAAACCAAAAGACATGCGAAAATCAGTATTGCTTTTTTTCTTGGCTATGGGATTCTGGGTTACCAATGTTACTGCACAGGATCTCAATGTCAGCGGGACAGTTACAAGTCAGGCTGATGGTGAAGCCTTACCTGGTGTAACGGTAGTCGTTAAAGGAACAACCACCGGAACCACCACAGATGTAGATGGTAATTACAGTCTGAGGGTACCAGCAGGAAGTGTACTTCAGTTTTCATTTATGGGAATGCTCACATCTGAGATTACCATAACAGAAGCGGGTACCTATAATGTAGCACTTGAGCCTGATCTCAGGATGCTGGATGAAATTGTAGTAACGGCACTGGGAATCAAGCGGGAGAGAAAATCCCTTGGATATGCCATCCAGGAAATCCAGGGAGATGCACTGCTTGAATCCAGGGAGGCAAACCTTGCAAATGCTCTTACCGGTAAAGTATCGGGTTTGCAGGTTATCCGTTCCAGCACAGGGCCTGCAGGTTCATCAAAAATTGTTCTAAGGGGACATACTTCACTTACCGGTGATAACCAACCTCTGATTGTAGTAGACGGTATGCCTATAAATAACTTTACCGGTGCCGAAAACAATGACTACTGGAATCCATCACTTGATATGGGTAGCGGTATTGGCGACATCAACAGTGAGGATATTGAAAGTATCTCAGTACTTAAAGGTGCATCTGCAGCAGCTCTCTATGGAGCGCGTGCAGGTAATGGTGTAATACTTATTACCACCAAATCGGGTCAGAGTCGTCCCGGGCTGGGAGTAACCTTCTCATCTTCATTGGGAGTTGAAACCTTGTTCACCAACCCTGAGATGCAAACCAGCTTTGCCCAGGGATCAAACAGTACCTTTGACAATCAGTCAAATCTGAGTTGGGGACCGGAAATTACAGGACAAACAGTAGAAAACTGGGATGGTACCCAAATGCAATTAGCATCCTATGACAATGTAGGTAACTTTTTCGACATGGGTATTAACCAAAACTACAATTTATCATTCCAACAGCAGTTTGAAAATATTTCTGTGTATACTTCACTTACGCACAGAGATGATAAAAGTATGATTCCCGGTACCGAGCTGGTACGTACCAATCTCTTTACCCGTGCAGTAACTGAGTTTGGAGCAAATGATAACTGGACTATCGATGCAAAAGTTCAGTATTTAAATGCAGTAGCCCAAAACAGGCCTTTACTTGGTCATAACCCATCTAACCCGTATTTTACCATGTACAGGCTTCCTGTAAGTATGGATATACGTCAGTTTGAACGCTCTACTAATGAAAGCGGTAATATGCGCTGGTACGGTGGAAGCAGCCAGATGAATCCTTACTGGATGTCAGAATACAACATGAATCAGGACAATCGTGATCGTTTCATCATGTATGCTTCTCTCAGTCACCAGTTTACCGACTGGTTATCAGGAGAAATTACTGCAGGTTCCGATATGTATACTACAAGTACAGATAAAAGAATGTTTGCCGGCGGACCTATTGCTCCCAATGGCCAGTTCAGCATGAGCAAAGAAACTTTCTTTGAAAACAACTTCAGTTATCTTCTTTCTGCAAGCCAGGACAATATCATTGACAGACTGGGTATCGCAGCCAACTTTGGTGGTAATGTTATGATGCAGGAATGGGAAGGAATGAATTCAAGTGCAGGACAACTGGAAGTTCCCAACCTTTTTGCTTTAAACAATAGTACTTCCAATCCAACTGTAGGTGAGTGGTTAGGACAAAAAAGAATTTTATCACTTTACGGTACTTTACAATTCAACTGGGATGACTATTTCTTCGTGGAAGGAACTTTGAGAAATGACTGGGCTTCTACCCTGAGTCCTGAAAACCGCTCCTTTATGTATCCATCATTCAGTGTATCTTATGTGTTTACGGAAATGATGGAACGAATGAATACCAATGTTCCGAGCTGGTTTACATTCGGACGTTTACGTGCATCAATTGCACAGGTGGGTAATGCACTTGACCCGTATCGTCTCTATAATACATACTCTATAGGTAATGACCCGCTGGGTGTTACAACAGCCAATATTGGTGGAACTTTATTCAATCCCGATGTGCAGAGTGAGCTGATCACTTCCAATGAATTAGGTGCTGATCTGAGATTCTTCAGTAACCGGCTTGCATTTGACTTTACCTGGTACCAGACCAATGCAACCAATCAATTGATCGCTATTCCGATGGATCCCCTGAGTGGTTTCAATTCGCGCATGATCAATGCGGGTAACATCGAAAATAAAGGTATTGAGTTTATGATAAATGGTAGTATTCTTGAAAGCAGAGAAGGTTTGCGATGGAATGCACAATTTAATTACTCAACCAATACGAACAGAATCATTGAACTTTATGAGGACATTCAATTTTACCGTTTAGGGGGATTTGACAATCTTTCCATTCTGGCCGAAACGGGTGGATTGTATGGTGAGATCTATGGCTCTGCTTTCCTCAGGGTTGATGATGAAACCAGTCCGCATCACGGAGAAATTATCGTTGATGCAAACGGATACCCGCTTAAAGATCCGGAACCCAGGCATCTTGGAAACCAGCAGCCAAACGCTTTGATGGGTATTACCAATACCTTTGGTTATAAAGGCGTCACTTTCAGCTTCCTGGTAGATGGTCGCTTTGGCGGTGAAATATTCTCTCAGACCAACCAGCAAATGCAATATATTGGTACTGCAGCTGTAACAGCCCCCGGAGGAGAAAGACCAGGTGTAGTAGTTGAAGGTGTTGTTGAAAACGGTGATGGCACTTACAGCGCCAATACTACTGAAATTACACAGGAACAATACTGGGCAGTGGCTGCCGGTACTGATAACCTGGGTATTAACGAGGCAAATATTTATGATGCAACAAATGTAAGGCTCAGATATATTGCGCTCAATTATGAGATACCAAGAAGACTTCTCACTAATGTCCCTGTTCAATCTATCAGGGTAGGTGCCACAGTTAATAATGTATGGCTTATAACCAGCCACATGAATGGTGTTGACCCGGAGTCAGTTTTTGCCACCGGAACAAATGCACTGGGGTTTGAAAATGCTGCACCTCCCACATCCAGGACAATTTTATTCAATTTAAGTGTATCATTCTAAAAACAGACAAACATGAAAAATATAATAAAACTTGCATTTCTATTTCTGGCAGGGACCTTCTTCATGACGTCCTGTTCCGACGATTTCCTGGACGTCAATACGGACCCCAAAGCTGCCAATATTGAACAGGTACAGGTAGAATATTTTATTAATTCTTCCATTACCGGAGCGCAAATGAACCCACATGATGCCGAACGTGCATTCGTACTCTACTGGAAAACAGCCGCCCGCCAGCACCGCGTAAATGGCGCACTGGCACTGGGATCCTACAATGACGGATGGAGCAGTGATTACTACGGCTCTCTTTCAGGCTGGATCAAAACAGCAAACCTCGCGGTAACTGTTGGTGAGGAAAAAATTGAAATGGGTGTAGATTTTCCATATACCCCTAACCTCATTCAGGTAGCCCGCATCTGGCGAGCTTATCTTATGAGTGAGTTTGCAGATAACTTCGGTCCAATGCCCATTGATGGTTTTCAGGGCTCTAACCCCGAATTTTCCGACGTAAAAACTGTTTACTATTATTTGCTTGATGAGCTAAAAGATGCTGTGGATAAAATTGATCTTAATGTTACAGCACCTGAAAACATCCATAAATTTGATAAAGCTTACAGTTTTAATTTCGAAAAATGGGTAAGATATGGTAACTCAATGCGTATGAGACTCGCCATGCGTCTTTCAGAAGTCGATGAAGCCAAAGCCAGATCAGAGTTTGAAGAAGCTGCTGCCGGTATGATCATAACTGATGCGGAACATACATTTAAGGTAGCTGAATCAGGCGGTTGGAATGATCTGGTTGGAGTTATGACGCGTGAATGGAACTCTCAGCCGCTTTCTGCTACTTTGAACAACCTGTATATTGGTCTGGGAGGTATTGCCACAGATCAACAGATTCCTGAAAGCCTTCATGAACATATCAAGCCCGCAGACTATATGGGTATGAAGTTTGAGAATCATTTTGCTGAGTTCACCAACAATCCATCCAAAGGTTTCTGGTTTGATGGTTTGCATGAAACTATTGACCCAAGGGCTTACAAAGCATTTGCAATCCCCGGCTGGTTTGATAATCCAGGTTTCAGCCATTATCCATCTTGGAACACAGATGCTTTTGCCACGGAAAGAAACCTTGTAGATGAAGATGGTAACGTTATTGCTACCATTAATGCCCATGGCCACTGGAATGCGGCTTCACTGGGTAACTGGGGTGCCAAAGCACAAAGAAATCAGCTTGCTTTCTGGATTGGTTCTATACCAAGGCTTAGCCAGGCATTCAGAACAAGTGAAAATCACAGAATTTTCTTTGCCGAATGGGAAACTTACTTCCTGGTTGCTGAAGCTGCCCTCAAAGGGTGGAGCACACCAATGGATGCAGGTACTGCTTATGAAAACGGCATCAAAGCCAGCTTTGCATATTGGGATGTAAGCCAGTTTGCAGATGAGTATCTGCAAAGTGAAGACTACAACCGTGCCGGAACATCAGTTAGCTGGAACCACACTGCCGAACCTCCGGCATCTGTAACCAAAAGTTACATTGATGGTTATACAGGTGAAGAAGGTACATATACCATGACCTATCCCATAAATCACCTGCATATGAATGGTAGTGTTAAAAATGATCAAATGACCAAGGTGATTACGCAAAAGTATATTGCTCAACTGCCTTATCTGCCCCTTGAAGCATGGAATGATCAACGCCGTTTGGGATTGCCGTTCTTTGACAATCCTTCCGTTGAACTTCCCATTGTTGACTTACCTGCTCTTACGCAAAGTAACTATATGGAAAGCCGGGTTGAGTTTTTCCCACAGCGATTAAAATATCCTTCAGGACTGTCAAACAGCAACCCCGAAGGATACCAGCAGGCTGTTGGATTCCTGGGAGGACCCGATGAAGTTCTTACACCACTCTGGTGGGCTAAAAAACCTTAGTGAGAATTGAAAGTCATTGCATTAAAAATTTGAATTTATATACATATAATTTTCTTCATGTTGTTTTAATCCGCAGTGACAGATAATTTTCATTTTGTTGTGTTTTCATAATCAGGCAGGGTTGTTTTCTACAGCCCTGCTTTTTTTTGTAATTTTAGAGTCGAAAAACTATGCAATATGGAAAAGGGAAATGTCATTCTGGAAGTTGCTGTATTTACGCCAGGTTCAGCAACTATTGCGGAAAAGGCCGGTGCCGATCGTATTGAGCTTTGTTCGGGTTATTCTGAAGGTGGCTTATCTCCTTCTGTTGGAGCCATTCAACTTGTTAGAGAAAAACTGGAAATTCCGGTTCACGTTATGGTTCGACCCCGCATTGGTGACTTTATTTACGATGCCATTGAAAAAGAGATCATATTAAAAGATATTGCTTTTTGCAAGAAGACCGGAATTGATGGAATTGTTACCGGGGCGTTGAATCCATCAGGGAAAATTGATAAAGATTTCATGCAAAAGGTGGTTGATACAGCAGGAGATATGTCAGTAACTTTCCACCGGGCTTTCGATCTTACTGCCGATCTTGCTGATTCACTTGATAGTCTTATTGAATGCGGAGTATCAAGGGTACTCACATCGGGAGGCAAGGCATCTGTACCCGACGGACTTGAAGCAATCATTTCAATGGTATCGCAGGCTGCCGATCGCATTATCATTCTTCCGGGCGGGGGTATAACTACAGGAAATGTAAAGAATATCATCCACCGAAGCGGGGTAAAAGAAGTTCATTTTTCAGGCAAAGAGCTTGTAACCAGCTATATGCAACCCAAAGAAGGAATAAGCCTCACATCTCACGGGCAAGTATCGGATTATGAATGGTATGAATGTGATTCGGAAAAAATTGAGGCACTTAAAGCAAAAATCAAAAGTTAATGGTAAAATAAGAACTTGTAAAATGCTAACTGAAAATACATTACAATTCTTCCGTGAGCTAAGGGAAAATAATCACAAGGCCTGGTTCGATGAAAACCGGCACAGATATGAAGAAGTAAAAAAAGACTATCATCGTCTTATTGGAGAAATACTGCTCAAAATGCAGAATTTTGATAAATCTCTCTCCCATTTACAGGTTAAAGACTGTACTTTCCGCATTAACCGTGATATTCGCTTTTCTAAAGATAAAACACCCTACAAAACACATCTGAGCATTATCATGAGTCCTTACGGAAAAAGGATGGAATTTGCGGCCTATTATGTACATCTTGATGAACAGGCCGGTTCTTTTGCAGGGGGAGGAATTTATATGCCCGGAAGTGAAGCCCTGAAAAAGATCAGGGCTGAAATATCAGGATTTTACGAAGACCTGGAGGATATTCTCAAATCGAAAGATTTCGCTAAAACATTTCATGGCCTTGACAGTGATGAAAATTTAGTATTAACCCGCCCTCCCAAAGGTTATGATGCTGGCCATCCCGCAATTGAATTGTTAAAATTTAAAAGTTTCACTGCTACAAAACCATTGGATAATAAATTATTGACAGATCCCAATGGCGTGGAAGCAGTTATTGGAATTCTGAAAAAGATAAAACCTTTGAATGATTTTATCAACCGGGGTTTGACTGCCTGAAAAATTTTCAGTGAGTATCCTGATTCCTGAAATTATGAGAATCTGGGATTACTCAAAAAATCCTCAAGAGATTCACGGCGGGTTTAGCCCACCGCGAATCTCTTGAGGATTTTTGGAATTTTATGTTCACGCAAGGCCTAAGTTTTACGATTTTCGTGAAACTTGCCAAGTTGTGTTCATAAGTCTGATTACTCTTAGGACAGCAT
>CAYXIT010000033.1:15497-28525 GCA_964465275.1 uncultured Bacteroidales bacterium
AATCCTCAAGAGATTCTGTAGTTTCGAGACCCAGTTTTTTACGCAGGCGGTATCTTGCTTTTTTAATGCCTTCCTGAGATATGTTCAAAACACTGGCCATCTCCTGCGAATTGAGATTCATCTTTAGCAAAGAGATCAATCTGAGTTCACCCGGTGAGATCTCGGGTGCAATGTCCTTTATCTTCTGAGCAAAACCTTTATGCAGATCTTCAAAATAACTTTGAAAGCGTTCCCATGAATTTTCGTTATTGATATCAATATTGATTTTATTGATAATTCTTTTTTGCAGGTTGCTGTTAGGACATTCGCTCTTCAGTTCCAGTATCATTTCTTTCAACTCCTGTAACAATTCATTTTTCCGGGCAATATGGAGCACATGTGTGGCAATTTCTCTTTTTTTAAGCGACAGCATGTCGTTGGTAATCTCATGCTCCAGTTTTCTTCTCTTTAATTTCTGCCGAAGTGCCACCAGAACCATAAAAACTATAATAACGGAAGAAACAAGCAATATGCTTAAAAGTATGATTCTGTTTCTGTTATTTCTCTCTCTCTGGGCAAGCAGTTCGATCTGAAATTTTTGTATTTCTATTTCCTGATCTTTTTTTTCAGTTTCATAAATGATACGTAACTCTTCAATTTCATCTAATTTTTCGGTAGCAAAAATACTGTCAGACAACTCCTTGTGAGTTTTAAAATCAGAAAGGGCCAATTGATGCATCCCCAGATTTTCATGGCTCAAAGATCTTTCAAGGTAGGCTTTGCTTTTATCGGGTCTTAAATTCACTTGTTCTGAAAGACGAATAGATTCATTCAGGATTTGAATCGCTTCTTGCGGATCGCCGGATTTATTGTACAACATCCCAAGGGTATTCAGTCGCCTATGCGGGATGTGATTTCAAGACCTTCCTCAAGCGCAACCTGGGCCTGGTTAAACTGATTGCGAAGCATATAAAGGTTGCCCATGCGGTTTAATGTTCCGGCCTTAACGGACAGGTTGCCTGCGTCATCCGCTTTGGTAAGACTTTCCTGTAAAAGATCGAGTGCTTCATTGTAATTCCCCTGAATGGTAAACAAGTCTCCAAGATTCCCCAGCAATACAGCCTGGTACATAAGATCACCATGAGTACGATAAATCTTAAGAGCTTCCTTGCTATGCTCAATGGCGTCAGAAATATTACCCAGTTCCTGCTCAATTACAGCGAGCTGAAGTAAGATATCGGCCATACGAACGGGCTTATTAAATTCTTTCATCAGTCGCAATGCTTCCAGGGCATAGTTGTAGGCAATATTTAAATTACCCTGTTCCTTGTTGATCTGACTTTTCATAGCATAGCCTGTTGCCAGTCGGTAATTATCATTTCTTCGCTGCAGAATAGCTATGTTCATATCATTGAGCGAGTCGGCAGCAGAATAATTACCTGTGCTCAGGTATGTTGTGGCCATTCCGTTGACAGCCAGTACCATTCTCATTGTATCACTTATATTCTGTGCTATATCATAAGCCTGGCCAAAAAAGATATTTGCTGAATCATATTGATCCAGGTTAGTCTTCAAGACACCCATATGAAAATTTGCAAGGCTTTCCCCTTTCTTAAATTCAAGACTTCTGGATAAAACAAGCTTTTCCCGGGCAAAAGCCAAAGATTGCTCCGGATCGCGATACATGAATTCATTGATCAGATGGGTTAGAGTGGCCATTTTAGTGGTGTCGTTTGCATGTTCTATGTAAACCTGCAAGAGGCTGTCGATTCGGGCATTCTGCGGGGAGCTCTTACCGGGAAAAATTAGAGCGAGAATCGTAGCAACTATAACATATTTTCTCATGATGGTACGTGTTTGCAAAGTATTGGCTTGACTATCAATATACTATAAATTTAATAAAAAAATGCTTTCCTCCCAGGCAAGCAGGAGCAAAGCATTTTCTGTATATTAAAGATCAAAAGGACCCAGCCAATCAGGTCCGCCTGTAGGCCATACACTGTATTGAGTACCCAGATGGTTAAATACGATGTGATACCTTTGGTTGCCCAGGTAAAACCCGATCATGGCGCCCACTTTTTTCACCTGAAATGGAGGCCCTCCTCCCCAATTGGTAATATCCCACACCTGGCTGAAGCTGTTGGGGTTATTGGTATAATGGGCATATTTATCTCCATCCTTATTCATTACGATACGGCTGGAAGGTCCATCCTGGCTTTTGGATAAAAATGCCATTGCTCCAATTCCGTTCAAACTAAAGGGATTGTTTCCTTCTCCCATATTGGTAATGGGTTGTGTCTGGGTACTCCAGGTTCCGGTTCCGGAGATGTAGGAAAACTGGCTTCCGGTCATGTCGATAATCTGGATCCATGCACCATCATAGTTGTTCCCATCGATATTGGCCGCTGCACCAATGGCTGGAAAAACCGGTGTTCCCTCCGCCAGTTCGGCAATTGGGAATGGGCCTTCCAGAAGGTTTACATTGGAACGCATAAATTGTGTTCCACTTTGGTCTATCAGTATGAATTCGGTACCTGAAGTAACAAAGGCAGCACCTACCGGCCCCATTCTCGAGATCACCTGCCCTTTCCAATGCACGGTATATGCAGGTTCTCCCCCCGGTTGGGCCGGATCGCAATTGGTAACATCATATTGTGTGGCCAGCTGAACAGACACAATCTTGTTGTCATAAACACTACGCACTACATAACTAATGGGTACACCGGTAGATATGGTGGTGGATTCGGCCAGCAGGGTTACAAGGGTATTAAGATTGCTTTCCCCTATGGTCATTAAGCTTGTTGTGGCTTCTCCACCAAATGCCATCACCTTTATTTTAAGGTTCTCAAGCTCATTTAAGGAATGTCCTGATATATCAGCCGTAGCAGAGCTTACCACTTTGTTGAAGGAAGCACTGATATTGGTTTCCATTTCGGTATATGAAGAGGTAGATTCAATAAGCATGTAATAGATCCTTCCGTAGGTTACATCCGATATGTAAGTAGCCGGATTACCTTCGTACACATATTTTGCAAGGTCGGCAGGAGTTACCGAAGGAGCAAACAGTCCATCCAGGCTTGTGGGGATATCAAAACTCATCGTGTAAAAACTCTGGTTCAGCTCCACGAGTATCCGGTTGTAAGTTGATCCTGTGCTGAAGCCAAAATCAGACTGGATGTCGAGAAACGCATTTTCATAGTCAATACCCAGTTTCAAAGCCAGAGCACTTTCACTTTGCACCTGCGAATAGTTAAATGTAAAATTAGCAGGCAAATCAGGGGGTGAATTAGCAATGATCTGGTTCATGGCATTTCCTATGCTGCTTTTGGAAACCCGGTCCACTGTAAAGAATGAGGATAGGTTTCCATTCACAAGATCATAAGATATTGTACCCCCTGCTCTTTCAACAGCTATTACGTCAGGTGTGGCTTGACGCAGGGATTTACCTTGTAACAGACTTCCCGGGTAGATCACCGAAGCATTGGGATTAAAAAGCGGGAACCCGTTGTTCCCACCGCCTGGTGCCATCGCATCATAGGTAACGGTGGTGCAGTTCCAGACTTCACCATTAATAATCTCAACAGAAGCTTCTTCATCTACGGGTTGCTCCGAAGTATTGACCGGTTCAAAACCACCCCCCTGGGCAATAACATCATCGAAGGTAAGAACAACATCATCTTTATTGCATGATATAAAAAGCAAGATAACAGGAAATAAATAAAGGATTCTTTTCATAGCTTAAAAATTTTGGTATTAATAATTGAAAAATTAAATGTTGACAGGGCCTTGGTTTCCCGGCCGATACTTCCATTCTGTTTTTACTGTTCACTTCCTCTTGAAAGCCCCACATAAACTGTATTTGAGGCATCAGCGTTTACATAAATCACATCTTCGCGTGAATCGCCGTTGATCTCACCAATCAAGATTTGGAACTGGCTCCATTGGTCACCGGCAGGGTGTTCCTGGCTTATACGCGAGAAATCAAAGGGGGCCGAATCCCGCCCAAGGCCAATAATGCTTTGATTGACCGCGTCCATTCGGTTTATAAGCAAATCTTTACGTCCGTCGCCGTTTACATCCAGCAGAACCATCCGCATGTCATATGAGCTGTAATTGGTTTCAATGTTATAGTCCTGAAAAGGAGCTGTTATATTAAGCGGAGGAACACTGCCCGTTGATAAATCCCGGTATATGCGGATACCGCTGGTATGATTGGGATTGAACCACACCAGATCCACTCCGGCATTTCCATCCACATCACCAATTTGTACCCTGTAACTTTGCCAGCCACTAGTATTTCGCCTTGAACCTGCCGGAAAATCGAAAATATTACCAGGTTGATCTCTTTTGGATTCGGCTATCCAGACGCCATGACCAAGGGAGCCTGTGATTTCCCTTGTATGCCAAATCAGATCATCGCGTCCGTTTCCGCTAATGTCAGCCACAGAAAACACATAGTTAGTGTTGTTCCAGCCGGGGGTTGGATGATCCTGATACATACCAGTTGTTGGTTCGAAATTGTCGATACCGTAGGTGCCATCACCATTGGAAAGCGATACATATGTTCTGTTATGTGGACCTAGAAGAACATTCCAAACCAGATCATCACCATTCTTACCATCAATATCTCCTACTTCAAACTGGTATTGGTTACCCCAGCTGCTCCCGTCTTTGGTAAACATGGGCATCTCTTCAAAGGTGCCGTCACCATTGGAGACACCGATGTAGGTGGTATTGGTGGTAATTACCCGGCTCCAGGCCAGATCATCGCTGCCATCATTATTGAAGTCGCCCACTTTTACCACATACTGGCTCCAGCCATCGGCAGGGGTTACACTGTGTGAAGTCGGTGATCCCATGGTAAAGGTGCCATCCCCGTTGGAAAAAGCAACTACAGTCTCGTTGGAACCGGCACTTACATGGTTGTAAATAATGTCCTGATTGCCATCCCCATTCACATCTCCCATCATCACTTGTACAGGAGCCGGAATAGGCAGACCAAGATTCTGGGCATTCAGAAAATTAAAGGTACCCGGGGTGGCTTGTATGGCATCGCAAGTACGGATGTTATATTCGGTGGCTTCTGTAACGCTGGCAATACTGCCGTCGCCCAGGTTGCGGAAGGTATAGCTCATCGGGGCCGCACTCGACAGCGGGGCCGTGTTGGTAAAATACTGCGACCAGTCGCCCGAGCGGATCATAGCCAGAGTCGCTTCTGCATCCCCACCGATGGAAGTGATCTTGATCTTCGACTCCTGAAGGATCGTTTTCTGCTGCGCACTCAAATTAGCATCTACACTACCCCCGATACCGTTATAACCAGCCTGCAGGGTTGCCCTGATATCAGACTCATCTGCTGTAGAAGTGATCGAAAACATCATCATCCTGCCATATACTATATTAGATACATAAACCGGCAGATTATCGGGCCCGATACGCCCCTGGCTGATCTGCTGATCGAGCTTTTCCTGGGTAAAATCGTCACTGAAAAAATCACCCGGACTTTGCGGAGCTTCTATCACCACCTCGTACATTTTCTGGTAAAACTGGGCTGTTACTGTCGTTTCAGATCGCTGCTCATCAATACTACCGCTGGCAGAAGCTTCAAACCCCAGATAGCGGCCCGAAAGGCCCATCTGCAGAGCCGATTGTGTTTCACTGAAGTAGGTTTCCATCTTAAAGGTGATTGAACTTGGGGTTGAAAGGCCGCTGGCTGTTGCATTCCCGATCATCGACCCAATGGCCTGATCTACGGTAGCCTGGTTGGGATTTTCAACAGTGCGGAAGTTATCATCATTGGCCAGCCCCGGAATGGATACCCTGATAGGGGCACGCTCGGCAATGGGTAACCCCAGAAGGCTTCCCAGCCCGTCGCGATGGCTTTTACCCTGGATAAGGGCTCCGGCGTAGAGTATCTCACGGTCGGGACTATACATGGCAATCTGCTGCGGGTTGTCGGCAAGGGTAAAAGGTTGCGACTGGCAAGAATAGGTTACGTTTTCCAGGACTGTAATACTGCCATCTTCGTTGATTACCTCCACATCCAGAACAACATCATCTAAAGGCACCGGATCACCTATCGCTGTGGGGGGCTGGGTTTCTCCCGGTGGTGAGAACTGGCTCCAGGATGGCAACCCTTGCAAATATTGGCCTACATCTTCTGTATCTATCGGTGGATCTGTTACTTCATTTTTTTCGCAGCTGCTGAATAGTATTAAAACTGCTCCAATTACAGCCAATGAGCAATATGAAAAAATTCTTTTTGTCATGATCAATTGTTTTTGGTAAATAAATAATTTGAATTTGTTTTTCCTTATTCCTGCCGGCTTCATTCACTTTGAGTCAAAGCCGGTAAATGTTAGTTTGAAATTACCATCAAATTGCAGGAATAGCTAATTTCAGAGGTGGACAAAGGGTGGACAGAATAGAACTTAAGCCAATACAGAAGAAAGTGTACAGGCTTTTTCAGGAAAAATCGGAAGGGATTGGAAAGCTAACAATGATGCTCGAAGTCCAATGCTTGTTGGATTATTTAAAGCTACGCCCGGACTCTAAAAGTTTCACCCGGTCCAGGCATCGGGTTTATAATTTCGGGAAATAGTGGAGAAGTGACTCAGAGTCACTCCCCCACTTATACTTACTTACAATGGCTTTACCGGCACGCAAATATCCACGATAAAGCGCCCATCTTTCGGTTCTTCGGGATACATCTCGAAGCAGGGTTTGTCATCGGGCTGATAGCCACTCTGTGGAAACCATTGCCCATACAACCATTGCCATGCCTGACCAAACTGCGTTGCGTCCACGTCAAAGCGGGCAATCACATAGCGTGCTGCATCAAGCTCCATTTTGCCTACTTCACCATCGGTTTTGGTATCAGCAGGAACGGTAATGCAAACACTCATTCGTAGTTTAGCCTCATCGGTAATGTTGGGATCATCATGGTAGATGATCAGCGATTTAAAATCAGGACCGCCAATGAGGTTGCGCGGGCCAGCCCAGGCAAACAAACGGTTCCACAATTCTTCAAAAAGGTTTTCATTTCCCTGATAGGGGCCGGTGTGGCGGATGTAAGCCAGGTTCATTTTCGGGAGATCTTTAATCTCAATACTTTTGTTTAGTTCCATGGTATTTTTCCATTTATATTTTTGAGTACGAAAACAAAAGTATCCTGTTGGTACCACAACGGTTTTACCATGGTTGCTATCAGTTTGACCAATATTGCTATTGTGTCTTTTTTGGGTGCGATATTGTGTTGGCGAGAGTTGGAAATGGTTCTTGAAGTACCTTGAAAATACTGATGGATCTGTGAATCCTACCTTAAATGCTACATCACTAACTGTCTCAAATCCAGGTGATACCAGCAGTGTGGCAGCTCTTTCCAAACGTACCCGGGTAATAAACTGGAAAGGGGTCTCCCCCACTACCCCACAGAAAATGCGGTTAAAATGAAACTTAGAAAAACTGGCCACGGAAGCCAGTTCCTGTAATGTGAACGGTTTTGCCAGATTCGCCTCTATATAATCGAACGTGAGGTTAATGCGGGCTATGTATTCTGTAGAAGTGTGCTTTAGCATAAAATGAAAATATTTTACTGCTTTTTTCTGATTTGCATATGCAAAATTGTAGCTATTTTTTAAAATAAATAAAAAAAAGTTTAATACGACTTATTCTTTTATTATAATATTTTCGCAAAAACTTTGGCAGAACCCTGCAAAGCTCCTATATGGAAAAACGAAATTTCCATAACCATGTCATTGCAAAATGCAGTCTCAATTCCCATATTCAGGTCATTACAGTTTTTTTTATCCTGGCGTAAGGGTAAAAAGAATTTACGGTGTATTACAACCGGCAATACGTTTCATTTATCAAAAAAACAATTTCTGTAACAAAAAAACTTAGGTTATGAAAACAACAACTTTTTTAATTTCAGCACTTTTGATCTCCGGATCACTATTTTTCAATTCCTGTCAAAAGGACGATGAACTGGATACCATGGTAGAGGTAATGGAAGAAGACGACGAAATAGAATCTTACCTGGATGATTTGATGGAAGAAATTGACGACATCACGTATGTTGACAATACTTTAAAATCAGGACAAGCAGTCATGAGTGGGCAATCAGGTACGCGGGAAATAACGACATTCTTCTCCGGAGATACTATTATCCATACCATCACTTATACGGATTTTGTGCACCCTAATGCCATGTCCGAAAGGGTAAAGAACGGAACAGTAATAATAAAAATACTGGGACGACCCATACAATCAGTTTTTTGGCGTCAGGTTACCCTGGTTGATTTTATGGTGAATGATGCCTCTGTAGAAGGCATTAAGGTTATCGAAAAAATTGCAAATAATCAATTTTCAATGACTCTGACAGCTGGCAAGATCATCTTTGCCGATGGCACTGAATATACCCGGGCGTTTAATCGTACCCGCACCCAATCCGAAGGAACATCCACCCCATACTTCATCTGGGATGATGTTTTCGAAATTGAAGGCCAGTCCAACGGAATAAACCGCAACAATCAAACCTACACCCGCACCATCACTTCCCCACTTGTAAAACCCAGGACCTGTCGTTGGTTTGTACAAGGCACCATCGAATTTGTAACCGGAGAAAACATGGCAACACTCGACTATGGCAATGGAAGCTGTGATCGTTTGGCAATTCTTACTGTAAACGGAGAATCCAGAGAAATACGGTTAAGAAGAAGAGAACCTGCAAACGATTAAATAATATTAGGAGCATAATTACCCAAAATGCTGGAAAGATTCGTTTCTGAATCTCTCCGGCATTTTTTATGTATTTATGTCTCAAAAGGGTTGACCGAATAAAATTTTAGCCAATAAGTCCGATATAGAGGTATTGGGTCATTGATAAACAGCGGCTTCCCTCCGCGCAATAAAATTGCGCAATTGTTTTTTGGGAATACGGCTTTTTTTCATCAGCCGGTCAAGCATCAGTTCCACATCCTGCTTCGTGTTCTGCAGCCCAAAACTTACCCGCAACACACCCTGAAGTTTTAAGACAGGTACTGCGCGCAATACAAAACGTTGTATATTTTCCTGCAAAGGGCTGAAGTTAAGCAGGTATTTTAAGTAAATATGTGCACACAGACAGCCAAACCGTGTGCCGATGCCCGCCCCGTGCGCCAGGTTTTTCGCCAGACTGCTGTTTAATTTGTTTTGCACCTCAAAAGAAAGGACACCGGTATGCTTGCTTGTATGCATTTCTCCAATGACCTGAATGCCATGTATCTTTGCACCCTGAATAGATGAAATGCCTTGCAAAGCCTTACGGAGCAACTTTTGCTCCTCGTCTTCAATGACATCGAAACCGATACGCTGCAATAATTGCAGGGCGTTTCCAAGGGCTGCAATACCCCCCGGGTTCGCTTCGCCCGAAGACCTGAACTCTTGCAGCTCTTCATCCGAAAAAGGCAGTAAGCCCTTGCGTATGATCAGTGCACCGCTTCCGAAGGGCGCATACATTTTGTGTCCGGAAAAAGCCATGAAGTCGATGGCTTCCATGTCGATGCTGCGGTGAGCAACCAGTTGTGCAGCATCTACAAGCAGTTGTGCGCCATAACGTTTGCATAGCTTGCCGATGGCAGCCAGGTCGTTGCAACTGCCTGTAATGTTTGATGCCCCGCTCACTGCCACCAGCCTTATCCGCTTATTACCATGCAAGTAGGTAGTATTATAATCCGATAGCAATTTCTCCATCTCGTCCAGATCGAAAAACCCATGCTGGTCCACCGAAAGCCTGATAAACCCATGATTAGGAACATTTCGCCATGGCAGGTCGTTTGATGAATGTTCGAGGATGGAACCCAGTATCTGCGGTTCAGTTCCATCGGCCGTTCTGTTGGCTATACTGCCTGCAACCAGGTTAATGGCTTCGGTGGTATTGGGGATAAAAAATACTTCGTATGTATCTTCCGGTGCATTAAATGATGCCGACACCAACTTTTTTACTGTTCTGATGAGGTCCTGACGCACAGCCTCCGGCTGCCGGTATGCTTTCCTGAAAGTATGCCATACTGGTAAAAGGGCAGGTGTACTGGCGCCATTGTCGAGGTTGATGAATGGTGTAGTACCTTGCGAACAGGGAACCTGTACCCCGTGTCCTATCCATTGCTGCCTTAGCTCAGTCAGCAACTCTTTTCCGGTGAGCTCATCCAGGGAATCCTTATACAATATCTCATCAATAGTGCATGCTTCAGCAGCAGTATTATTATGGAAAGCATCCTTTCCATGTTTTTTGATCAGCAACAAGGCTTTGGCAAAAGCAATGCAGTTCACGATAGCTGGTGTGCCGGCTTCGAACCGGTCAGGGGCATGGGCCCAGATTACCCAGTCATTACCATATAGCCTGGTGGTACCACCCCCACTGATGGCAGGAATTTCATCGGGGAGAACATTACGCCTTACTGCCATCGCAATAACACCCAGGTTCAGGCCTATACCAGCAGAACCAATAATGTGAATAGTATCACGCTTAAACGTTTTTACAAGAAGAGAAGCCCGAAAGGGTGAACAGAAAATAACGAAGTAATCAGAAGGCTTGAGCCCTAAATGTGCTAGTACAATTAGTCGTGCTTTGTCGTAAAGATAAGTGGTAACAGCCGAAGCAGGCCCACTTCCACGGTGCACATTGGCATAGGTTTCCAACACTGCATACATGCTGTTTTCAAGCAGAGTGTGAGCATCTGCTATAACTGGTTCGCTTTTTATGGTTGAAGATATTGTCATAGTTAATATTTCCTTTTTTTTGGTTTGATTGGGTTGCGCCTGTAATAAAGTATGAATACTTCCTCAAAGGGCTTCGCGAATGTAGGCGAAATGCGGAAGGCTGGTTCCAGTTCGAAATTCATAAGCCATAGCTACCAAGCCGCCCATAAATACTATTCCTCCGAGCATTATTCCCGCTGTCAAAGCGCCATTTTGAATAATATATCCGATAATACCGATAATACAAAAAACTCCATTTAAGGAAATAAATACTCCCGATATTTTTTTTAATTCTTTAAACATTAAAATTCCGTATATTATGGAAGGGATACCTAAAATTGCGTAAGACAAACCATTCATAAATCCTATGATCGATTTAGTGTTTGCCTGTATAAACTGCGATACGAAATAAATCTTATCGGGGCTATCGAGTGAGCTGCTTGCAAGTAGCGGAATAACTGATATTTGAATTGAATAGCATAGCAAGTTAATTATTCCGTAAATGGGAATAAAAACAAATCCCAATAGTGCATAACTTTCATATTTATTTTTAAGGAAATCATACAGAAAAGTATATAACACTACTGTTGTAATCGTTAAAAGGGTAGCATTGATATAATTTCCAATAAAAAAAAGGTCAGGGTTTGATGCCCAAATAACGTAGTCTGAGTAGATCCATGAACTTTCGACCTGCGACATTGAAAACCCTGTAAAAACCAGCCAGATTAAGGTTTGAACTAACAGTATTATGGAGGTAATTCTTATTTTACTTTGTTGATTATTCATTTGATAATTTTCTTAATAAATCTATCGTAAATCCTAACAATTTCCCCTCTAAAGGTTTCATTATTCAAATGCACCTTCATAAATGCAGCAGAGTCTTCTTTTAATTCAGCGGGCGCAAAAACATCTATAGGGAACGCTTCGCAATGGATGCACTTATCATTCAATATACTTTTTACCTGGTTGAAAACCAGATTATGTCCGAACTTGTTGTTTTTATCTTTGAAAGAGCTGCCACAACAGGTTACAAACACCAGTTTTTTGATTTTTCCGGAATACTTATTTATAAAATTTTTGAGCGGAACAATCAGCTTTCCCATGTAAATTGGGCCGCATAGTATAACCCTATCGTAGTTTTCTACTTTCGATTTTAGCTTTCTGTTTCCCAGATTCAAACCCATGATCATCGGTAAATGGGCATTCAGTCGGGGTTTAATTTGTTCAATTTCGCAGTTCATATCATTGGCAATCCTGGTGGCCAAAAATCGATTGCTGCCCTTGCGGGAATAATAGTACACAATTGTCTTCATCTCTTTTAAAAATAATAGTGGAAATCAGTATTATCTGTTGAAATCTGATTAATGTATTATTCTTCATTCTTCATTCTTCACCCTTCATTCTTCACTTTTCATTCTTCACTTTTTACATCACCAATCCCTGCGTTCTATCTCTTTCTCAATCACATCGAATGCTGTTTTCTCCTCTCCTTTGCCGTTCCATGTGCGAATGCCAAGGGTGCGAATGTATTCGATAAATGCGATATTGCCTGGAATTCCATAAGCTACTGCAGTTGCCTGGGCCAAAACTTCCGAAACATCATTGAAACGGAGAATGCTAACATGTGTAATCTGCTCTCTATGGCTGTCCCATGCATTAAAAAAATTGCAGAAAAATTCTGCCTGTTTTGCCTGGCTGCTGTTCAAGGTGGTGGATGACGGGTAGCCAATTTCCTGCAGGAACAAATCTTTTCCGGTAAATTTTGTGGTTATGGAATTCAGGTCGGAAAAAACAACATCAGGTGATTTTACCGTAAAATCACTGTTAAGGGGATAATAGGTAAAAGAAACCTTATCAACCACTTGACCCATATCTAACCAAATATTTCCGGATTGAGACATACCATATAGAGTGCCGGTAAAGTGCAGAGGGATACCATAAGAGTTGACTTTGGGTTTTATGGCCAGAAGGAATTCTTTGGCCTGGATCTGTCCAACCAGCGATTCCGGGAAGACCTTGAAGGGGCCTCCGAGGGTGCAACACTTGGCCTTGCACTTGGAATGGCAGACGGCGTGGCCGACTTTGAAGGAGCCGCCGAGGGCGCAACACTTGTACTTGGAATGGCCGTTGGCATGGCTGACTTTGAAGGAGCCACCGAGGGCACAACACTTGGCCTTGCACTTGGAATGGCAGAAGGCGCGGCCGACTTTGAAGGAGCCGCCGAGGGCGCAATACTTGTACTTGGAATGGCTGACGGCGTGGCCGACCTTGAAGGAGCCTCCGAGGGCGCAACACTTGGCCTTGCACTT
>CAYXIT010000034.1:0-2888 GCA_964465275.1 uncultured Bacteroidales bacterium
CTATTATTGTCCTTTCAAAAATAGCATAGTCAAATTTACAACCTGAAAATTTAGCTTCGTAAAAATTGACATCTACAAACCTGCAACCAGTAAAATCAATAATTTCCACCACCATCCTTTCATGAATACTATAAGTTTAATCTCGCCAAAGATAAGGAAACAAAATACTTGATAATGTTAAAGAAATCATAACCAACAGCAAAATTACGAGTAAATCGCTGATAATACCCATTATTCCAGCCCCCTGTATTGCTGCCAGTGAAGCTCTTATTAAAACCAGCAACAATGGAAGCAGAAGCGGGAATCCCAGGATGGCCATAAGTGTAAAATTGTTCTTTGCCTGACTGGCAATTGCCGAAATCATGGTAAGCACCGAAGAAAAGCCAACTACACCGGTAAGAAGCACAAACCAGTAGGCTACATTTGTACCTGCAATATTTCCCATAAAAAGGTTAAAGAGCAAAAATCCCAATACACCAAGCACTATCATTATAATGCTGTTGATAAAAATTTTGGAAAAAATAATTGCTGAAGGCGAAACCAGGGTATAGAGATACAGTTTACGACCGGAAGTTTCATCAATAAAGCTTTTCAGAACCAGGTTAAGGGATGCAAAGGCAATAATAATCCAGAACAGTGCATTCCAGGTAGCTACCGCCATGATACCTGCAAAGGAAAGATAGCATATAAAGATTGTAGATACAAGGTAAAGTAAAATACCACCCAGGGCATGTTTCTGCCGCCACTCGAGCAAAAACTCTTTATGCATCAGGTTAACAATTTCTTTAAATACCATGGGTTTAATCAATTCAGGCAAAGATACACCAATTTGCTAAAAATTTCCAAATGTAAAAGAGAAGGGCTGCACATGGCAGCCCCGCAGTTACAAAAAATCAAATTGAAGAAGATGGATACTTATGTAGTTTTACTTTTTCACAAATTTGGATTGCTTCACCTGATTACCACATTTCACCGTAATAATATAAATTCCCGGATACATATTACCCACATCAATACTTAATTTCTCTACACCGCCGGTATTATCAAAATGAAGGCTTTTTACATTTTTGCCGACTATATTGGTAATATCAACGCTTATACCCGCTTCCGAGCAAAAACCGGCCGTAGTTTCCACATACAGAACCTGGCTGGCTGGATTTGGAAAAACCTTTACTGCATCTGCAGCAGTAAAATCATCTTCCACATTTACGGTTCCTATCATAAATGTTTCTGTTATGAAGCATCCTGCTTCATCAGTAACGGTAAGAGTGTATGAACCGGGTGCAAGACCTGTAAGTACAGGAGTTTGCTGACCACTATCCCACGAAAAAGTATATTCACCTTGTCCACCCGTAACACTAACAACGATACTGCCATTGTCTGCACCATCATTGCTGTGCACTACATCAGCAGAAAGCAGCAATGAGTCATTGGCCTCTATAGTATACGTATTTTGAAAAACGCAATTATGGAAATCAGTGATGGTAATTGTGTAATCTCCACCTTCAACTTCAACCAGGTTCAGGTTAGAAACTCCATTGCTCCAGATATAGGTATAGGGGGCTGTACCTCCAAGGGTTTGCAGATATATACTTCCCTGTTCTTCATTGGCACAAATAATATGTTCAATGCTGGCATTGGCCAGAAGGGGTGCAGGTTCGATGATCTCAAAAGATTCCATTCCGAAACAACCATCATCAGTAACCTGCAGTGTGTAAAGACCGGCGGAAAGATTTGTGATTCCAGGGGTAGAACTTTCATTTTCATCATCCCAGAGAAATTGCGGATTTGTTCCACCGTTAAGTGTAACATGTATCGCTCCATCATTTGCACCATGGCAACTGATGGTGGTAATATTGGCAGTGATCCCGGGTGCGCCTGCATCACTTACCTCAAGAGTAAGCATCCTTTCGCAGCCATCTTCGCTGGTAACAGCAATGTAGTATTGCCCTGCGGGTAGCTCTTCAACCATGAAGTCGGGTGAATCATCTCCACCACCCGGATTATCAATAATTACACCGTTCTCATCATTGATAAGGGTATAGAAATATGTTGCTTCGGGGTCCTGTGAATATATTGCTATAACTCCTGAACTGCCTCCGCAATCGTCAGAGTCGGTAACACCCCAATTGACCAGCGGCATTTCTCCTATGCTGTTAACAATAAAACTTTGCTCTGTATCACAACCAAATTGGTCTGACGCAATCAGGACATAGGTTCCGGGAGCAAGGTTCCCGATGGAAGGTTGATCCAGACTGTTCGACCATTGGAAATTGTAAGGTTCGCTGCCATTTGTTATTTCCACTGTAATTTCACCGTTGTGCAGACCACAAGTAGCATCAAAAACAGTATAATCCAGTTCCAGATCATAAATTTCTTCTGTAATTGTAACCTCACCCTCATAGGAACATCCGTTTACATCGGTAACAGAAAATGAATAATCACCGGCTGTAAGATTACTGAGCAATCCTTCGGTGGTTGTATCAATTCCCTCCCAGTCAAAAGCAAATGGAGCAACACCGGCCAGAGGTACAAGTTCTATGCTTCCGTTGGCATTTCCGCAATATGCTGACTGTACAAAAACATCAACAGGCATCTCTTCAATGTTTCCTACTTCTACTGTAATATTTGTTTCGCAACCATTGGCATCTGCAACCTCAATAGTATCTCCACAATATCTAAATGCCCATTGGTGAGAATCATTCACCTCTACAGGGATATTTTTTTTGGCATACCATCTTATTACATTTTGATTTTCTATAATTGCATCTTTTAAATTTCTATCTGCTCTTCCATCTAATTTGCTGTACCAGAATAGAGGTATTGCTCCAAAACAATTATTAATTGTTTCTATAGAAAGTTCTGCCCATTCTTGTAAATGATTTGTT
>CAYXIT010000034.1:2898-12195 GCA_964465275.1 uncultured Bacteroidales bacterium
ATTGGCATCTGCAATTATGACAGTATAATTTCCCGGTGCAAGATCTTCAGCTACCGGTCCGTCAAGTGCTTCATCATGCGACCAGTCATACACAAAAGGTTCCTGTCCATTCAGCGGAATCATGGTAATTACACCACCGGTAGCACACATAGCATCAGTTACATCATAATCCATACTTATATCCACATCTTGAACAGTGGCCGAAAGCTCAGCAATACAGCCATATCCATCGGTAACAGTAAGCTCATATTCCCCTGCAGGCAGGTTTTCACGAACCGGTGAATTCAATAACGGATCATCAGCCCAAAGGTAATTCCAGGGACCTGCCCCGGTTAGTGGAACCACTTCAATAGAACCGCTTTCGGTACCACAAACCGCATCCTGAACAATAAAGTCATATAATGGGTCACATGCTACTTCATTGTTACCAAAATGCAGATTGATCATGGGAACTGCAGTCAGCTCATTCCAGCTGTTATCCGCAAATTCAAATGCTGCAGAAGCAGGTTGTTTTACAAGGTTCTGAGCGGCAAGCACCACCTGATCTCCTGCAGGTGCATAAGCTGCCACAACATAATCACCCGCAGGCATTGTCAGTGTTTCATCAAATGGAAGAACAAGAAAAACAGGCTCTTCAGAATCTGCTGGTGTTATATCATCAGATGTGAGTATGTAAAAATCATTTGATTCATATATCTCGGTAAAAATTTCATCGGTATAACTGTAAAGTTTAATCTTCAACCTGGCACCAGGCTCAGTGTTTTCGTGCAAAACAAAACCCACCGATGTAGCTTCCATCTCACTAAGCAGAGTGAATCGATTTCCTGCAGTCAGATCAGCAGCTTCCTGTGAATAAAACTCTTCAGTGTTGTAAAAATCAATTGTGCGGGAGTAAACTGTATCAGTAATGAAAAATTCAGCCGTAGCAAGGTTGTTTGCAGGAACTTCATCATCCTGTATCTGTGATAATACAAATTCTGCGGTATATTTTCCCCTTGAGGGTGGCATAAACTCACCGGGAAGCATCAGACTCAGTTGCTGACCCGGATCCATAGCATCAATAGTGTCGGTAGCAGCATTGAAAAGCAGGTTGTTTACGGTGGTTTCAAGTACTATGTCATTTTGTACAAACCCACCTGAATTGCGTATTTCCGCAGAAAAATGAAAAGATTGCTGATGGCCTGCAGGAATTTTACTATAACCGTTATTGTAAGTCATGCTTTTGATCTCCATGTCGTTATCGACATAAGACACCAGCATTACATCATCAATCATCCACCAGTAGTGCGTTGCGCCGGTTTTCCGGAAACGTATCCAAACCTGATCGTGCCCGGCAGCCACCGAAGAAATATTGATAACCTGATTCAAGGGATTAACACTGGTGTTGTTTGGAGCAAGTCCGTTACGAACATCCCAGCTTGTCCAGTTTTCGCCATCGGTACTAACTTCAGCTACTAATTCAACCTGTGCCGGCGAACAGCAATACCTGAAATTATGCTGAAAACGTAACTGCACTCTTTCATAATCGCTGAGATCGATTGGTGGCGACTGGATCCATGCGTCGGAAAGCAAACCATCGGGGTTTTGCGAAGTAGCAAGATCGGTATCCAGAATCATAAAACCATTTGATGCGGTTGCCGAATTTAAAGGAGGCATACCAATAGAATACGGGCCCTGTGGCCCTTCAAAAGTATGCTCAAAAGATACCAGCCCTGAAGCATCTGTGTTAGCCCAATCGCCAGGAAAACCCCCGTTGAAATCTTCATAATATATGATATCTTCATCATTTTTAAATTGTAAGTCAGCTTTCCCCAGTTGTTCTGCTCCCGGTTTGTAAGGCTCGGGAATAAATTGCGCAAAGCCGGTTGCGCCCCATAAAAATACGAGGAAAAAGGGCAATGAAATTAATTGTACAAATGCCTTCATATTGTGTTTTTTAATGTTTTGCGATGCCGGAATTTAAAAGAAATGGTATGATGTAATTCGACTCCAATTAACAAGGTAAAAATACAGCGAGTTTATAATGAAATTTCTAGGTTAATCACTGAATTTTATACCGGATAATACCGTGGTTACAGAAAAAAACAGCAATAATACCGCAAATGGAAGGATACAAAAAAAGCCTGCAAGTAAACTTACAGGCGGGTTGGATTTTTTTGGGTGGAAGATGGGACTCGAACCCACGACCCTCAGAACCACAATCTGATGCTCTAACCTGCTGAGCTACATCCACCGTTTGGGAGTGCAAATATAGAAATTTTTTTTACTGAAAAAACAAAGAAGTTTATTTTTTTGAAAATCAGAGAAAGCACATAACAGTGCGGACTTAAGCCCCGCAGATGTATGTGAAAATGGCTTATCTTTGTGCCTGCATCATAAGCAAATATATGAACGTTAACAGGCACAGGGTATTATTTTTATCCAGTTGGTATCCGAACAGAATAAATCCCACTGACGGAAATTTCAATGAAAAATTTGCAGAAGCAGCCGCTATATATAATGATGTAGCAGCTATTCATGTGGTTGCCGACCCGGATGCCCCTGCACCATTTGAGATTGATGCTTTTACCAAAGCAGGGGTAAAAACCCGTGTTGTTTATTTCAGGAAAAACAATAATTCTGCGGGCAAAATTATCAATGGCTTCCGTTATTTGAAGTATTATCTGAAAATGTTTCTTCAGTTGAAAAAAGAATGGGGAAAGCCTGATATTCTTCATTTGAATGTTGTTTTCCCATCTGGCGCAATTGCATTGCTCTATAAATGGCTGTTCGGATTAAGATATGTGATTTCAGAACACTGGACCGGTTACCTGCCTGTCAATGAAATTCAGGAAAGCAAATTAGTAACAGTGCTCCGAAGAATTATCGCCAGGAACGCTGAAGTTATTATGCCTGTTACCCATAACCTGAAAGAAGCTATGATATGTAAGGGATTAAAAAATCATTACAGGGTTATCCCTAATGTAGTAGATATTAAATATTTCTTTCCTTTGAAAGAGAATAAGAAAACTGAGAAGAAAACTATCCTGCATGTTTCTCACCTCAATGATGAGCATAAAAATGTATCGGGTTTATTGCGGGCAATAAAAGAACTAACGGTTTTGCGTAAAGACTTTGAGTTGAAAATTGTTGGCGATGGTGACCTTACACCCCACATAAATTATGCTGCCAGACTGGGGCTAGAAGCTGACATAGTGAATTTTCATGGTACAATGAGTACACAGGAAATTGCCCGAACCATGCAAAACGCCGATCTGTTTGTGCTTTTCAGCAATTATGAGAACCTTCCCTGCGTTATCATTGAAGCTTTTGCTGCAGGATTGCCGGTAATATCGACAGATGTAGGAGGTATAAAAGAGCATCTTACCCCTGATAAAGGAGTATTGATACCATCACGTAGTGAACCGGCCCTCCTAAATGCTATTAACAGCATACTTGACAGGACTGATGAGTACAATAGCGAACAACTGCACAAATATGCCGCTGAAAATTTCAGTTATGAAACAATTGGAAATAATTTTACCCAGATATACACAACTGTAATAACCGGACAGAAACTTGTTTAAGAACATCTATACCACATTTGCAACCAATTTTGCTTCTGCCCTGCTAAACCTTATTATAGCGGTAGTAATATCGCAAACCCTTGGCGCAGAAGTAAAAGGAGAGCAAAGCATTATACTTACCAATATTGTTATTATTCTGCTTTTTAACAACATTATTGGCGGTGCCACACTTGTTTACATAATTCCGAGGTATAACAACCGAAAGGTAATGCTTTACTCCTATCTGTGGGCCTTAATTATTTGCCTGGGAGCATTTGGTGTTAGCAGACTATTCCCGGATTTAAATCATGAACTGCTTACACATACTTTTATTCTTACCTTCATAAGTGCTCTGGCATCAGCCAATGCAATGATGCTGCTCGGGAAAGAAAAGATACTTGCAAAAAACCTGATTCATATTATGCAAATCTTTTCAGTGACCATATTTTTACTACTTGCCGTTTTTGTTTTCGATATCCTTAATATTTATGCTTACATCCAGGCATTATATTTCGGGTATGGAATGTCGCTTGCAATAAGCTTTATACTATTGATAAAAAACTGGAATGCAGGTGAAAAAGTTACGGAAGAAATAAAAAAACCTTTACTTGCCGGTATGTTCCGGTATGGTTTTTACAACCAGCTTGCGCACATTACACAAATGCTGAGCCTCAGGTTAAGTTATTACCTTTTGCTGATTTATTTCAGCAACGAAAGCGTAGGAATTTATTCCATAGCGGTGGCTATTATTGAATCAGTATGGCTTATAAGCAAAAGTATTGCAACAGTACAATATGCCCGAATAACCAACAGCACTGATGTAATTTACAACATGCAGCTTACAGTTAAATTGCTCAGATCATCGCTGATCTTTAGTATCCTGATGATAATTTTTCTGGCAATTTTGCCGGCATCATTTTTTCAGTTCCTTTTCGGAGAAGAATTTGCACCGGTTAAAAAAATCATTGTTTTACTTATTCCCGGTATCCTGGTGTATAATTTCTATCTCATACCGGGCCACTATTTTTCAGGAACAGGCAAATATCATATCAATACAATTGCCTCGACCGCAGGGCTGATTGTCACACTTGTTTTCGGCCTCCTTCTGATTCCGCTTTTCGATTTCTATGGTGCAGCCATTGCGGCATCCATTTCTTTCATAACTACATCGCTATATACATTTATGGTTTTTAAAAAACTCTCGGGTTTCTCACTGTCACATTTTTTCCCGGGTAAAGAAGATATAAAGGAATATTCAAATTTTATCAAGAAAATATTCATTAAAGATGCGTAAACTCAAAAAATTTATCAGGGGACTTTTGCTTATTATCAGGAATCCATGGTTAATGAATGAAATACTTCATCATGGCGAGAACAATAAAAAAACCGTTACCAAACGATATAACTTACCTGCAGGATTACCAACCATTGATATTATGCATCTGTTTCCTGAATTTGAAGAAACTATTGAGCCCTATGCATTTCTGGAAGGCGGATCGCTTCCTACCGATATTGCCTTATTAAAAGCGCTGGCAAAAAAGTATGCTGTTGAGAATTATCTTGAGATCGGCACATGGCGTGGAGAAAGTGTTGCTAATGTGGCTTCAGTAGTAAAGAATTGCTTTACCGTTAACCTCCCTGATATGCATATCCTGGATCTCACCGAAAACGTAGACTATGTAAAATCACACAAATTTTTTTCACAAAACCTGCAAAATGTTACACATATTGCAGCCGATTCACATGAATTTGATTTTGACACTTTGGATACAAAATTTGATCTGATTTTCATTGATGGCGATCATCATTATGATGCAGTTAAAAAAGACACCGAGACTGCATTTCGTATTATTAATTCTGAAAAATCCATTATTGTATGGCATGATTGTATGACGTCGCCTGAACATGTAAGATGGGAAGTTTTACTGGCTATCCTTGATGGTTGCCCGCCAGATAAGAGGAAACATCTTTACCATATTTCCAATACCATGTGTGCTGTATACCTGAATGAAAAGGTTGAATCGCACGAACTGGTTCCATACCGGCTGCCTGACAAGTATTTCAGTATCAATGTAACAGGCAAAAAGGTTTAGAGATCAATATCAACTTTAATTATCTTTTTGTCCTGATATTTTACCCGACCATTGAAGAACCTTTTCATAGAGCTGCTGTGGTTTAAAAGGTTTGGCAATATAATCATCGAGTCCCATTTCCATAAATTTCTCTGCATCTCCTTCAAGGGCATTGGCGCTAAGGCCGATAACAGGGCATAACTTCGAGCCATGTTGTTTTTTTAGTTCCTGATAGGCTGTAATGCCATCCATAACCGGCATCTGGATATCCATAAGAATGATATCATACTTCCCCGGTTCATATTTCTCAACTGCATCTTTACCATTGGTGAGAAAGTCGACATTACAACCGGCATTGATCAAAATAAATCCTACAACTTTTTGATTCAATAATTTATCTTCAACATGTAAAACATTAAGATTTAAATCCTTCAACTCTCCGGGAGAGATATCCACAGGCTTTTGATCATCGCTTTTATCATAACCGGCCCTGAATGTAAAAGTAAAGGTACTCCCCTTACCAAGTTCACTTTCTACCTTAATATCACCACCCATAAGTGTTGTCAGCTCACGGCATATGGCCAGCCCCAGACCCGTTCCTTCAAATGGTCTTATAAGTGATGAATCAATCTGGGTAAATTTCTCAAAAATTTGTTTTTGATTCTGTTCACTGATACCCATCCCCGTATCTTTAACTTCACAGGAAAGTAAAATATAATCGTCGTGTTTTTCTTCTATTCCAAAACCGATACTCACGTCTCCTTCATCTGTAAACTTAAATGCATTGGACATCAGATTATTGATAAGCTGCTTTAATCTGTTTTCGTCAGCAAATATTACTCCGGGCACCTGCGGATCAATGGATGTTGAAAGCTTTATTTCATTTCTTTCAGCCTGATGCTGAAACATTTCCCTGATCTGATTCATGAATTCTGCAACCACAATGCGAGTGGGCTTAAGCTCCATCTTACCGGCTTCAATTTTGCTCAGATCAAGAACGTCATTTATAATGTTCAGAAGGTTTTCAGATGAGATTTTGATGTTACGGACATATTCCTGTTGTGGCAGGCTGAGATTACTTCGCATGAGTAAAGACGTCATACCCATAATACCAGTCATAGGCGTGCGGATCTCATGACTCATGTTGGCAAGAAATTGTTGCTTAAGTGCAGCAGATTTACGGGCTATCTGAATTTTTTGTTCCAGTTCAATATTAAGGTTTCTTTCTGTTATGTCTCTTACAAAGGCGAAGTATTGCTTTTTACCTTCATAAATTACTTTATTAATTGATAATTCAACAGGAAACGTTTTTCCACTCCTGGTTTTGTGTATTGACTCCATGGTAATGGAATGTTTTGTTTCAAGTATTTGAACAAGTTCATACCATTGCATGGCTGTGATTCGCGTATCTATTTCAGGCAGACTCATTTTCAGGAGTTCTTCCCTTGAAAAACCGTATTGAACTGTAGCTGTCTGGTTAGCGAAAGTAATAGCAGCATTTTCATCAATCCAAAGAATAAGGTCACCGGCATTCTCAATACCAAACCGGGTCATTTTTAATGTGGCTTCTGTATTTTTCTTGGGAGTAACATCTTCAATAAACATAACCACTCTGTAGGCCGGGAGAGGATAAATCTTAAGATTAAAAATTAATGGATTATCATTTGTTTCCGGCTGATATACAAATTCTTCTATTTCTGAAGGAGTCTGGGTTTTCACCACATTGAAAAAGATATTGTGCAGCCTGTTTTTTCTGAAAACCGGTGAAAGTTCGTCAATAGTTTTGCCAATATTTGCCTGGGTAAAGAACCGCATTAATTTACCTGCTGCTTCATTTACAATTTCCAATCTGAACGCAGATGTATTTTCATGATTATCACCCTTAAATACATTTAAGCCAAGTTTCATATTCGATACAATATCCTGAAGGATATGCAAAGTATCTTCATTCTTTTTCCGTTGAGAAATATCTACCGCAAGACCGCGAATACCGGTATACTCTCCGTTTTTATCAAAAACGGGCATCGTATAGGCCAGGATATTTCTTATTTCTCCTTTTCGCGTAACAATCCTGTATTCATTGTCAATGGGCTCATCATGCGAATAATTTGTTTTTAAAAGATATTCGGCGTCTTTAAGATCTTCCTTATGAATAAATTCAAAAACATTTAAACCAGATTTTATGTCATCTTTTGTAATACCAAGAATATCTAATCCTGCCTTGTTTGTAAACAGTAACTTTCCGTTATGATCGCATTGATAAACAATTTCGGGAAGCATTTCAGCGAATTCACGATACTTATTGTCAGGTATTTCGTTAAAAATGGACTTCTTCGCCGAATTCATTTTATGTACCGGCGAAAAAATTCCTTTTGTTAAGATTTTTTCCGGTATTTGTATGTTTCCATAATTTAAAAAATTCCACAAGAACTGCAGAAAAAAAACAGCCGATAATACTAATATGATCAATGCCAGATCATAAATTACAAAGCTCAATGTATGCAGAGAAACGAGCACCATAGAATAACAAACTGAGAATGAATTTTATTCTGATTATTGTCAAATTTACCTATTTTATTCAATCAATAATCTAAATACCACAAAATCGTTATCAAAAAAACAGAATCGTAAAGTTTGAAGCGACAATTGCATTGAGCTGAATAAGATATTAACAATGCTGAAACTCAAAAAGCCTGTAAACATCAACTGCTTACAGGCTAAAATAATCTTATTATTTTTTTATGGTATTGTTTTCTTTTTCTTATGAATAGTTACCAATTCTTTCTCCAGATCAAAAAGCTGTAATTGATTTTCCGTAACATAACTTACCGGTTGCGGATCAGCTTTATACCTGGCTGTTTGGTTATTTATCAGGGCTTTCAGATATCTGATAGGAGTAGTATTTTGCCGTTTACACATTACCTCAAGTGCTTTTTTCTGTCCTTCTGTAATTTTAAAAGTGAGTTGTTTGTACTTCACTTTTTTTCTTTTGGCCCGTCTGTTAGATGCTCTCAAAAAATTTGGATTCTCCTGAAGCTTGGAAATAATGGTTTTAGGCATGGTAAATCAATTTATTTCACGGATTAAAAATACATAAGTAGGAAAATGGTCACTATACCCGCCAAGATATACACCCCCGCCGTAGCTTCTGAAGGGATAGCCCTGAAATCTTCCTGATGGTTGGAGTAAAAAAGGTCGTTTGAAAATTTCTGCACGCAGAAATTTAAAAGAACTGTAATCTTTCCCCAACAAAGATTGTGTGAGTATGATCTGGTCAAAAAGATTCCATGAATCGCGATATGCAAGTGTTCCCTGTCCTTTACTAAAATATTCCGTAAAAGGATTAAAGAGTTGTTCATTTTTCAGTTTATCCTTATCTCCGTGAGCATTTAAATGATTTTTAACGCTGACATCAACAGGATCATCATTCAGGTCGCCCATGAAAATGACTTTTGCATCAGGATCATCGGCTTTAATAGAATCGATGATTGCCCTCGCATTTTCTGCTGCAGCGATCCGTAAGGGCCTGCTTCTCGCTTCGCCCCCCCTTCGCGACGGCCAGTGTGAAACAATAAAGGTTCCTGCCATCTCTTACCGGGAAGACGGACCTTCCCGGTCGGCTCAAAAGGGGAATAGGCGCGGCGGCAGGTCTCCTGGCTCGCGGGCGTGGCGTTGGAGGA
>CAYXIT010000034.1:12205-18370 GCA_964465275.1 uncultured Bacteroidales bacterium
CTTTGGATTATACATTAATACATTATCAACCCTTCTGTCGCGGCTTGGGTAATGAACAACCTGGTAGTTCCGTTCTTTTATACGCTCCTGCCTGGCCAGATCCCAAACAACTTCTTCATTTTCAATTTCTCCCATACCAATAACGGCAGGGCCATCGGGCGTTAATTCCAGACCTATTTTCGAAATTACTTCAGCAATCCGGTCAAGTTTTTCAAAATACCTGTCTCCAGTCCACCGGTTGGATCCTTCAGGAGTGAATTCTTCATCGTTCTTATCCGGATCGTTTACCGTATCAAATAAGTTCTCAATATTATAATATGCAGTACAAACTGCAATAAATTGTTTGTCATCCAGTTGTCCGTATGAAAGATGTATTCCTGTGAAAAAGAAAAAAAATACTGTTGCTATACTTAAATTTGATAATCGGGTAAAATTCATTATTTGTTGCTTTTTTTTTGTGAAATTTTGATTAAAAATGCAAAATAAGCATCTTATTCTTATTACTATATTCTTTTAACTTTTAAAGAAGTCCTAATTATAAAGATTTATGTATTTTTGATGCCCCAAAAATAATCATTTTAATACAATAGGGGATTAATTTTCATGATTAGAAAAGTATCATTAAGAACCTTCTCAAAATCAGAAATGATTTATCATTAATTCCAAATAATTTACTTCTGATATATATATCTTAATTTAATTCAATAATAGTTTATGAATAAAATTCCAAGCATTTTAGTTTTTTGCATGTTTCTTTCAGCAACTGCGCTTTGGGCGCAAACCACAGAAGAAACTGCGGTTAACGACACCATAGAAGTACCTGAAAGGCCTGGGTTCGATCTCCCTGTGATAAGTATTGAAGATATTGAAGGAGATGCCGAATCGAATGATATTTCAAGCCTGCTGCAAGGTTCAAGAGACGTTTTTGTTTCTACTGCCGGTTTTACATTTGGCCAGGCACGCTACCGCATAAGAGGCTATGACAATGAAAATACCCTGGTAATGATAAACGGCATTCCGGTGAACGATCCTGAAACCGGCAGAGCATTTTATTCTAACTGGGGTGGCCTGAATGATGCTACCCGTATGACAGTTACCCATAGTGGAATAGGTGTAGCGCGCGAGAACTTCAGTGGTATAGGTGGAGCAACCAATATTACTACACGAGCTTCGCAATACAGCCCAAATACACGGCTTACTTACTCCAATTCAAACCGCAGCTATGCCCACCGAGCAATGTTTACCCACGCCACAGGAATGCAGGATAACGGATGGGCTCTCACATTAAGCGGCTCAAGAAGGCTTGCACAGATGGGGCAAGGTTATGTTGACGGAACATTTTACGATGCCTGGGCTTACTTTTTATCAGCCGAAAGAAAGATCAATGACCAGCACAGCCTGGGACTTATTGCTTTCGGGGCACCGTCGCAAACCGGCAGACCCGGGGTTTCAACACAGGAAGCATACGACCTTACCGGAAACAATTTTTACAATCCCAACTGGGGATTACAGAATGGCGAAGTAAGAAACTCCCGGATTAACAACTATCACACTCCATGGATCATCTTCAGCCATTACTATGATCCCACACCACAGGTTAATATACAAACATCAGCTGCTTACACTTTTGGAAAAGGAAGTTCAACAGCGCTCAACTGGTTTGATGGGGAAAAACCCTTTCCAGGTCAGTTTGAAGGTCATGATCCAAGACCTGATTACTATCGCTACCTCCCTAGTTTCTATGCCGATGATCCATATCTGTTCAATCTGTATACCGACCTGTGGCAAAACAACGAAAATTTTGGTCAACTGAACTGGGATCTGATGTACCAGTATAACATGAAAAATCTTTATACACAAACCGAAGTGGATGGCGTTGCCGGAAATAACATTGAAGGATTACGGTCTAAGTTTATGGTGGAAGATCGTCGCAACGACCGCGATCAGTTTGTATTTAACTCCTTTGCCAATGCACAGATAAATTCTCAGGCCCACCTGAGCGGTGGCATCAACATCTCACTGGCCAAAACCCATCAGTACAAACTCGTTGATGACCTTTTGGGTGGCGACTGGTGGGTAGATATTGACCAGTTTGCACTCAGGGATGCCAGCGATGAAGATTTTGCTCAGAATGACCTGCAGAACCCTAACCGCCTGGTGACCGAAGGTGACAGGTTCGGCTATGATTTTACCGGCAATATCAATCAATATGAAGCCTTTGTTCAGGCAGAATGGGTATTACCACGGTGGGACTTTTTTGTTGCAGGTAATCTTTCACAAACAACATTCTGGCGCACAGGGCATATGCAAAATGGTCGTTTCCCTGAAAACTCTCTGGGGGACAGTGAAAAACAGAATTTTACCAATTTCGGTCTGAAAGCCGGTACTACCTTTAAACTCACAGGCCGCCATTACTTCACCGGTAATGCAGCATACCTTACCCGTGCACCCTTTTTCAGAAATGCATATATTTCCTCAAGAGTTCGCGATGATCTTATTCCTGTTCTGAATAGTGAAAAAATCATGAGTGGAGACGTAAGTTATATTGTTCGCACACCTACGGTAAAGTCGAGACTTACTCTTTTTTACAGCGAATTCCGCGACAAAACCTGGAGCCGTAGCTTCTATCATGAAGAGTTCCGTACATTTGTAAATTACAGCATGTCAGGTGTTGACCAAACCCACATGGGTGCCGAACTGGGTATGGATATTAACATCTCTTCAACCCTTTCCATGTCGCTGGTTGGAGGACTGGGCGATTATATCTATTCAAGCCGGCCTACTGTTACCATTACACGCGATAACGACAGGGAACTCCTCGCCGAAGAAAAAACCGTGTACTGGAAAAATTTCAAGGTAGGTGGAATGACCCATACAGCTGCATCTGTGGGAATGAGATATAACTCACCACGCTATTGGTTCATTGGTACCAACCTGAACTATTTCGACGATATATACCTTGATATTAATCCAGATCGCCGCACTGAAGATGCCCTGGCTAATTATGTAGAAAGTGACCCGGGCTGGAGAGATATTATTGACCAGGAGAAACTGGAGAACGCATTTACACTTGATATTTTCGGTGGTAAGTCATGGAGAATCCAGAGAAAATACTCTATCAACCTGAATGTGAGTATAAGTAATGTGCTTGACAATACCGACTTCCGCATCGGTGGGTTCGAACAACTGCGTTACGATAGTAATGATATTGACCGATTCCCGCCCAAATATTTCTATTTGTACGGTAGAACATTTTTCATCAACCTGGCTTTCGGAATGTAAAAATGATTATTCAGGTTAAACAGATCACTAAAAAATATGCAACAGAAAAAAATTGAAATAATGATCCGAAATATAAAGAGAACAATCAAAAAGATCGCATTCCTGATGGCAGGAGTTTTGTTGATAACAGGTTGTGTTGACAAGGATTTCGAAGCTCCCGATCCTCTTGATATCCCCATCGGAGATGTGCATACCCTTGCGGAATTAAGGCAAATATTTGCTGCGGGTGGCAATGAACCCATCAAGTTTACCGATGATGTTACGGTATACGGAGTAATAACCATGGATGCCACTTCAGGCAATATTTACCGTAGTGCTTTCCTGGAAGATGAAACAGCAGCCATAAACCTGCGTCTGATGTCACCCGGAGGACTTTATCAGGGTGACTCTGTTCGCCTGAATCTTAAAGGCACTACTCTTGGCGCCTATGAAAATATGCTGCAGATTGATTCAATACATGTGGGCAATAGCATTGAGAAACTGGCCACCATGGTTGAAGTGGAGCCGGCAGTTACAAATATCAATACTCTGCTCTCCGATCCATCATACCAGGCAAGGCTTGTAAAACTGGAGAACGTGGAATTTGATTCCGGTGAACTGGGAAAAACTTTTGCAGACGGAGAAAATCTTGTTGCCCATAACCGTATTCTTAAAGATTGCGATGGCAACCAGATCATTGTAAGAACCAGTGGCTACGCAAACTTTGCTGATGAAACCCTGCCTGAAGGAAATGGTACATTAATAGCCGTCCTGGCTCAATTTCGCGACGACAGGCAACTTTACATCCGGAATCTTGATGAAGTTATGCTCGACGGCGAAAGATGCCCTGTACCCGGTGAGGATATGGAACCCATAACTATTGCCGAGATCAAAGAACTCTTTGATCAGGGTACAACAATAGTTCCACCCAACCGAAGACTGGAAGGAGTTGTAATTTCTGACAGAGAACATGATAACCACCCTGGTCAGAATCTTTACATTATGGATGAAAATGGTGACGGCCTTGCCCTTCGTTTTGCTGCTTTCCATGACTTTAATCTGGGTGATCAGTTACGTATACTGGCCGGCAGCCTTCCTATATCACGATTTAATGGCTTGCTGCAAATCAGTGATATCCCCCTTGGTAACGGAGTTGTTTTGGGTGATGGAGTATTACCTGAACCCCAGACTTTAACAATTGCTGATCTGAAAAATAATTTTGATGATTATGAATCAACTTTGATTCATATCGAAAATGTTGTTATTCCTCCTGCCGGTTCTTTTAACGGAAATATTATTATCAGTGATGACACAGATGAAGCAATTATGTACACATACAGTTATGCAAGTTTTGCCAATACACCTGTAACACCAGGAATTTATAACATTACGGCAATTGCATCTTACTACAACCAGGTACAGTTGCTTCTAAGAAGTCTGGATGACCTTGAATATTTAGATGAATACGATCCGGGTGAAGAAAATCTGTATTCAATAGCTGAGATCAGGCAATTTTTTAATGAAGGTGCCACTTCTGCGCCCGCCGGTGCCGAGATTGAAGGTGTGGTAATTTCAGACAAAGATAATGAGAACCTTACAGGAAGAAATATGATTATTCAGGATGAAACAGCAGGTATTGTTGTGAGATTTCTCTCAAATCATGATCTTAATCTTGGTGATGAGGTAAAAATACATATTGGAACAGCCGAATTATCATTATACAACGGGTTACTGCAAATTAACAATATTCCCAATGGCAATGCAACGGTGCTGGAATCAGGAGTTTCCGTTGAACCGGTTGTAACCACTGTAGCCAATATCCTTGACAACATGGATACCTTTGAATCAACGCTTGTAAAAATACAAGATGCATCCATAACAGGAGGCAGCAATTTTCAGGGCGAAAGAACTGTAGATGATGGTACAGGAACAATAATGCTGTTTACACGCAACGATGCTACATTTGCCGGTGAACCGCTGCCTGCCGGACAGGTTGCTCTTACCGTTATTGTATCTTACTTCAATGCACCCCAGGTACTAATGAGAAATCTGGATGATATTGAAGAATAAAAATGTAATAAATGAAAACTATATCAATCAATATGAATAAATTCAGAAATTTCATCGGAGCAGGTTTACTTTTTGTATTCGCTTTTGTTTCATGTACAAAAGATGATGCAGACATACCTCCCATAGAAAGCATTAATCCTGATGACATTATTAACCTGGGTGATATCAGGGAAATGATCGTGCCGGGCGAAACCTATACCTTCCACAATACCGGAAAACAGTTATTTGCTACGGTTACTATGGATGAACGAAACGGTAATATTTATCGACAGGCTTATATTCAGGACCCAGGCGGAGCTATAAACTTGCGTATGGCTGTAAGCGCCGATCTTATGGTTGGAGATTCAATCCGGTTGGCTCTCGACGGTGCATCTGTCAGTTACTTTAACAATATGCTACAACTTGATTCAGTTGATGGAACCAAACAAATTGTGAAACAGGCTGAAGAAAAGTTTATAGAACCTGAAGTACTTACCATTAATGAGATTAAAGCTGGCGGATACCAGGCACAACTGGTTCAGATTAACAATGTGCAATTTCTTGAAAATGAACTTGGAGAAACCTGGGCCGATGGCATAAATCTTATGAGCGTTAATCGTACCCTTCAGGATTGCGATAACAATACCATTATAGTAAGAACCAGTGGTTATGCCGATTTTGCCAACGAAATATTACCTGAAGGCAATGGAAGTTTTATTGGTATTGTGGGCCAGTTTGGTGATGTATGGCAGTTATATGTTCGTGACCCCAATGAGCTTACTATGACAAACGAAAGGTGTGAGATAGATACCGGCGAAAGTGGTTCAGGAACTTTTGAAGACCCCTATAATGTTG
>CAYXIT010000034.1:18396-28360 GCA_964465275.1 uncultured Bacteroidales bacterium
TACAACAACAATTCAGGAGATAATGTATGGATACATGGATATATAATTGGGGTGATGGAAACAAATGTTGATCCTTTTGAACCAAGCTTTACAGCACCTTTCAATACCAATTCAAATATTATAATCGCCGATTCACCTGATGAAACCAATTTGAATAATGCACTCATTGTGCAATTGCCGTTTGGAGATATTAGAAACGTACTTAACATTGTTGATAATCCTCAAATGCAGGGTGAATTGGTTAAGCTAAAAGGAAATTTAGAACTTTATTTTGGTGTTCCAGGACTTAAAGAAACATCAGACTATTGGTATGATGGAGATATTCCTCCTCCGCCTGAAGCTATCTTTGAAGAAAATTTTGATTCAGATCTTGGTGATTTTACTGACTATAATATTGCTGGAGAACAAATCTGGACACATGCAACATTTGATGGAGGAACAGCATATGTGAACGGATTTTCTGGAGGATCGGCCCGTGAAAATGAAAACTGGTTAATTTCTCCAATGATCAGTCTTGAAAATCATACCGGTGTAATTCTAAAGATAAGAGAAGCCATCAACTATATTACCAACTACAATGATGTGAAAGTATTAATTGCCAATGACTTTGATGGTGAAAATCCTGCTGAATCCGGAACCTGGGTTGAGTTTTCAGGTTTTAACAGACCACCCGGCGATAGCTGGACGTACATTGATAGCGGAGAAATTGATATTTCCCAATTTGACGGTGATAGTATTCATATTGCTTTTAAATATACGAGTACTACATCCGGTGCCAGTGCATGGCAAATAAGCAAGGTTGCTTTGGAAGCTGAAGAATAATCAGTTATTACCAAATGCCGGATAAATAAAAGGACTACTTCGGAAGGAGTGGTCCTTTTTTTATCATGAAATAACATCTTTATATCACAAAAAGTAAATATTTTTTCCGTATTTCAATAATTTATTAATTAACTTTGATTAACAAAGGAACGACTCCTTAATATATTATTCACTAAATAAAAATTGAATATGGAAAATTTGCAGGAGAAATTAGTAGAATTTCTTGTTGATTATGGCCCAAAGGTTCTTGGTGCCATTGTGGTTCTGATAATCGGTTTATGGATTATTGGTCGCATTACCAGGTTGGTAAAAAACACATTTGAAAAGCGGGAAATGGACCCATCGCTTCGCGGTTTTCTTTCCAGTATGATCTCTGTTTTGCTAAAAGTGCTGCTGGTAATCAGTGTGATGAGCATGGTGGGCATTGCGGTAACCTCCTTTATTGCCATTTTGGGTGCCGCCGGTCTTGCTATAGGTCTGGCTTTATCAGGAACTCTGCAAAACTTTGCAGGCGGAGTGATACTGCTTATCTTCAAGCCTTTTAAAGTAGGTGATTATATTACCGCTGAAGGACATTCGGGTACGGTTGAGGAGATCCAGATTTTTGTTACATATCTTAAAACCCCGCAAAACGTAACCATCATTATTCCTAATTCGGGACTGGCCACCAACTCCCTTACAAACTACTCAGCAAAACCCATCCGCCGGGCCGACTGGTCATTCGGTATTGCCTATGGCGATAGTTATGATAAAGCAAAAGATGTACTTCTTAAGCTTATTGAAGAGGATGAAAGAATACTCAAGGATCCCGAACCATTTATTGCCCTGGGTGAACTGGCTGACAGCAGTGTAAATATTACTGTAAGAGCATGGGTCAATTCAGGTGATTTCTGGGATGTTTTTTTTGATATGAACGAGAAAGTTTACAAAACTTTCGAAAAAGAAGGAATCAATATTCCTTTCCCGCAAATGGATGTGCACATGCACCAGCAAAAATAATGGCAAATTAATTTCTATTTTTTACTAAAGCTCTCCGGAAAAACCAAAATAAAATTCCGAAGAGCTTTTTTGTTTTTACCGGGAAAATAAATTAATTTTATTCCAAAAGCCAAAAAAAAACTGACCAATGGAAGCAATAGAAAAAAAAGACACTGACCTTGTTCTGGAACGGTTTGGATGGATCACCAAAGAAGAACCCCTTTCATGCGTAGCCGATTTAAATATTAATTTAAATATTTGTATACTGGAAGCCGTTTCGCCATTCTTCGGTTATTACGCTGATCAGCCCAAAACCAGCAAACCCCAGTATCTTTACTGGTTTCTTGACAGGCACTATCCTATGGAGCATATTGCACGTGCCGTTGAGTACGTCCGGCAAAACTGTAACAGAAGAATCGACGGAGCTTGCGGCCAGATTTATATCATGAACAAAAGCTACCCGGTTATCAGGATGTTGAATCTGGGGCAGTACAATCAGATTACCACAGTACAGGCCATGTTTGAGAAGATGGGCATCCATCTCAAAAAGGGAAATACCAGAATCCATAACAAGATGGGGCTTATTCAATTGAATAAATTTCTCCATCTGAAACCTGTTGATGAAGGTATTTACCTTGATAAAGAATCTATCCACAGGGGATTCTTTGTTATACCACGTTTTGTTGACTGGGAAGAATTTAAAAAGATCACTACTGAGGTTAAGTACGATACATCCCTGATCTTTTTTGATGCCGCCCGCACAGCTTTTATGGAACAGGGGAAAATTATAGATATGGTAAGAATTTACCGTGAAAACCTTACTCTTGAAAAACTTACAGCCATCCGCGACAGATATCTGAAGTTTATATATTAGAAGGTTAAGTGTAAGGCTGAGCTTTAGCTAAGTCCCGAGAGCAATTAGCGATTCGGGATTAAGGATGAGATTTAGAAAAAAAAACCAATGACGAACCTGATCTTTATCTTGGCAAATGCAGCGCGTGAAGAGAATATCGGGGCGGCGGCAAGGGCTATTAAAACCATGGGTATATCAAAATTGTATCTGGTTGCTCCCGTTGCAAATCACCTGGGTGAAAGAGCGCGTGCTACCGCTCATGGTTCAAACGATATACTGGAAAACGCTAAAATATTCCATAATCTTTCTGATGCCATTGCGGGTATTGATTTTGTCATAGGCTCTACAGCTAAAAAAAGAAATGTTGCCGAAACCTATCATCCGGTGGAAGACCTTCCGCAAATTATCTTTGATAAGGGAACTACCATAAAAAACACAGCCATTGTTTTTGGAGGAGAAGAATCCGGAATGAGTAACGAACAACTTGCCCAATGTCATCTTCTTTCAACTGTTCCCATGCACCGGAAATACCCATCGCTCAACCTGGCGCAATCGGTTATGGTGTATGCCACTTATCTGAGTAAAGTAACTTTAACCTGGAAAAAGAAAACCAATGATTTACCAGTAGAAGCAGAATTGCCCATCGTACGCGAGAAAGCCCGTCAGATTCTTTCCGATGTGGAAATGCTTCCCGATAACATTATTTATACACGCATCATGGAGCGGCTAATGCTTCTCAATAAAGATGATATCAATCTGTTCCATTCTTTCTGCAAGTTTTACCTGAAGAAGTATCATGGGAGGGTGAAGTAGAAAAGGTTAAGGCTAATGTTGAGATTGATAGGCTGAGCGATAGCAAAGTCCCGAGAGCGAAACCGATTCGGGATTTAGAAGTTTAGTTCTTTTCTTCGTTCTCCGGTCTTCCGTCTGCTGCATTTGACAAAAAAAGGGCATCCAGGCTCATAAGCCAGGACACCCTCACCCTTATAAAAACGAACTTTATACGTATCCCTGCGCCATCATGGCATCGGCCACTTTAACGAAACCGCCGATATTAGAACCTTTTACGTAATTGATGAAATCACCTTCTTTGCCATACTCAACACAGGTTTTGTGAATATTGACCATGATGTTATGCAGTCTTTGGTCAACCTCTTCACGTGTCCAGGATAACCTGAGCGAGTTCTGGCTCATTTCCAGTCCTGAAGTTGCCACACCACCGGCATTGGCTGCTTTTCCCGGACCATAAAGAATTTTGTTTTCGAGATAAATTTCCACTGCCTCAGGTGTTGATGGCATATTTGCTCCTTCGCTTACACAAATACATCCATTGTCGACAAGTGTTTTGGCTTCTTTTCCGTTAATCTCGTTTTCAGTAGCACATGGCAAAGCAATATCCACCTTTTCAGCCCACGGGCGACTTACACCTTCCACGTATTTACATCCATAGCGATCAGCATATTCCCTGATACGTCCACGTTTGATATTTTTTAATTCCATTATATAAGCGAGCTTCTCACTATCAATACCATCTTTATCGTAGATATATCCACTTGAATCGGACAGTGTTACCACTTTGCCTCCCAGTTCAATTACTTTTTCAGTGGCAAACTGGGCCACATTGCCTGATCCGCTCACCGCAACAACTTTTCCTTTGAATCCTTCATTGATGGTTGCAAGCATTTCCTGTGCAAAATATACAGTGCCGTAACCTGTAGCTTCGGGCCTTATAAGGCTTCCGCCGTACTCGCGCCCCTTGCCTGTTAATACGCCGGTAAATTCATTGCGAATACGCTTATACTGGCCGAACATATACCCTATTTCGCGACCGCCTACACCGATATCACCGGCTGGAACGTCGGTATCGGGACCAATGTGGCGGCTAAGTTCTGTCATGAAGCTCTGGCAAAAACGCATCACTTCATTGTCAGATTTTCCTTTAGGATCAAAATCACTTCCACCTTTTCCACCACCCATTGGAAGGGAAGTAAGGCTGTTTTTAAAAACCTGCTCAAAAGCAAGAAACTTAAGAATACCCAGATTTACTGTGGGGTGAAAGCGCAAGCCTCCTTTATAAGGCCCGATAGCACTGTTCATTTCTATACGAAAGCCACGGTTTACCTGAACTTCTCCTTTGTCATCAATCCATGGTATCCTGAAAATAATGATTCTTTCAGGTTCAACCATACGCTCAAAAACTTTTGCGGCCCTGTATTTTGGATTTTCATCCAGAAAAGGCAGAATGGTTTCGGCAACTTCCTCCACGGCCTGGTGGAATTCGGGTTCTGCTGGATTTTTGGCCACTACATAATCCATAAATTTTTTTAACTGTGCGTTCATGTTTTTGTTTTTTAAAATTATAAACAGATTGGACTGATTTAAATTGATTGCACAATTATAATCTATTTACATATTCATTATAAAATATTTTACAAACAAATATTTTTTATGTTTCTCTTGTTTATATGGAAAATTTTGTTATACAATCTTTTATTGTAAGATTTTCTCATTTTCTCTCATACTAAACTTCTAAAAGGAATGCCATCACATCTCACTTATTAACTTTCTTACTTTCTCACTTACTTACTTTTCTTACTTTCCTAACAACTCATTAACTTATTAACTCAATAACCCCAAAACCTGTATCAAAAACCCACAAAACTTTTTTATATAAAAAAAGAAAGTTCTTAATGAGAATTAGTATTTTAGAACATCCGAAATTTAAAAAATCAAAACATGAAAGACTCTGCTTATAATCCCGAAAACGACAGCAACTCTCCAAAAACCATTGCGGAGGGAAGTTTGCCTGAATCTATTATCAGCAGGGAAGAAATCCAGAGAATTCTCTCCGAAAAGCGCGAACGCCTTAAGGAACTGGGGGCCATAAACCAGACCACGCAAATTCTCAGACAGGATAAGCCGATACCTGCAATGTTACAGGAAATATGCAAAATATTGCCATCTGCCTGGCATTATCCTGATGATACTGTTGCAAGAATAAAATACGGTAAATCCAATGTGGTTAGCAACTCGAAGTTCCGTGAAACCGAATGGTGCCAGAGAAAATCATTTGAAACCATTGACGGTAAAGTGGGACTGATTGAAATCTTTTACCTGTCAAAACATCCCGAAATAGATGAAGGCCCTTTCATGATGGAAGAACGGGATCTTATCAATAACCTCAGCAGTTTAATTTCAGGATATCTCAATACATTTATCGGCAAGGACCTGCTTCAGAAAACAGCTACGCAGCAAAAAGAAGAGCAACCTGAAACAGCACGTTCTCATGCAGCCATGAGCAGGCAATTACTGCAAAAATTTCTTGTAAAACACAACTCTGACCGTGATATTTATCACGACCTTATGCAGTACAAAGTGCGCGAAATCCTGTTGGTTGCCAACCTTTATGATGCCTACATTATTGAGCAGGAAGGCCGTTTCTTTGAGCAGGTGCGTGGTGAATATTATCAGCTGAATCTTTCATCAGCCCCAAGGATCACAGGAGTATCAACTCCCGAAGAGGCCCTTGAGAAAATGCAGGAAAAACATTTTGATATGGTTATTGTAATGATGGGAGTGGATAAAACCACCCCGATTCAGTTAAGCCGTATCATAAAACAAATATATCTTAATATTCCCATCTTCCTTTTGCTTAACAATAACAGCGATATTGGACTTTTTGAAGATGGCAGTAAAAATCTGAAATACATTGATAAAGTTTTTGTGTGGAACGGCGATTCCAATGTATTTCTGGCAATGGTAAAGTTCATCGAAGACCGTATGAACGTGGAGAATGATATTAACATAGGTATGGTAAGGGTGATCCTGCTGGTGGAAGACTCTGCAAGGTACTACTCACGCTACCTCCCTATACTTTATTCCATTGTAATAGAACAAACCAGGCAGCTCATTGAAGAAATAAACACCGATGAAACCCACAAACTACTCAAAATGCGTGTCCGCCCAAAAATCCTTTTGGCATCGAACTACAACGAAGCCATTACACTTTTTGAGCAATATCGCGAGAACCTGCTTTGTCTGATCTCTGATGTGAAGTTTGAAAAAGATGATAAACTTGATAGCCGCGCGGGTTTGAATCTTGTAGGCTATGTGCGCGATCAGATGCCTGACCTGCCCGTGGTTTTGCAGTCTTCTGATGTTGAAAATGCCAGGAATGCCTATTTACTGAAATCAACTTTTATCAATAAAAATTCTGAAACACTGAAGCAGGACCTGCAGAGTTTTATCAATTATTACCTGGGTTTTGGAAATTTTGTTTATCGTGATGAAGAAGGCCGAAAAGAAATTGCCGTTGCACGTTCCATGAAAGAATTTCAATCACACCTGAAATCCATTCCTGAAAAATCGCTTATTTATCATGCAAGAAAAAACCATTTCTCGCACTGGTTAATGGCAAGGGGTGAAATACAGATTGCAAAAAAAATCAAACCTCTCAGGGTAGAAGATTTTGAATGCCCCAGGGGTGTTCGCCAATATATGATTGATATCATTGAGGAGTGTATCCACGACAGGCAACGAGGCAAGGTTATTAACTTTGAAGAATCAGCACTTACCGATGAAACCAATGTTGTAAGGCTGGCACCGGGTTCGCTGGGGGGTAAAGGCAGGGGGCTTTCATTCATAAACATGATCATTAACAATTTCTCTTTCAATGAGTTAGTGTCTGATATCAACATCCGTACACCCAAAACATCAATCATTGGAACCGAAGAATTTGAAATGTTCATACAGCGCAACAACCTGTATGATAAAATCTATACCGAAACAGACTATAAAGAAATCCAGGAGATGTTTCTGGCCGGTGAACTTACCGGCACCCTGATAAAAAGGCTGAAAACCTACCTGAGTATTATTGAAAAGCCCCTTGCCATCAGGTCTTCAAGTCTGTTTGAAGATTCACTCATGCAGCCCTTTGCAGGGATATTTGATACCTTTCTGCTACCCAACAATCATCCCGATATGAAGGTGCGCCTGAAGCAGCTAACAGATGCCATAAAACTGGTTTTCGCATCCATTTTCTCCCCCACTGCACAGGCATATTTTAAAGCAGTAAACTACAAGATTGAAGAAGAGAAGATGGCTGTGATCATTCAGGAAGTTGCCGGAAACCGTTTTGAGAATTACTTTTACCCCCATATAAGCGGAGTAGCTCAATCCTATAACTTCTACCCCTATTCCTACATGAAACCTGATGAAGGTTTTGCGGTTGCTGCTGTGGGGCTTGGCAAATATGTTGTAGAAGGGGAAAAAACCTACCGGTTTTCTCCGGCACATCCTCAACTGGAAATATATACACCCAAAGATCTTTTTAAAAACTCGCAACTCCACTTCTATGCCATTGACATGGCGCGCAAAGATATAAATCTTTTGAATGGTGATGATGCTTCGCTTAGCAAACTTGAAATTTCCAAAGCTGAGGAACATGGCACTATCAAACACTCGGCTTCAGTTTACGATATGTCAAACGAACGAACCGTTCCCGGTCTTACCGATCCGGGCCCAAGAGTTATAAACTTCGCCAATATTCTTAAATACGATTACATCCCGATGGCCAAAACCATTGAGGTAATCCTTGATATTGTTTCCGAATCGCTTGGATCGCCAATTGAAATTGAATTTGCAGTTGATCTGAACAAAGACAAAAACGGCAAGGCATCATTCTACCTGCTACAAATAAAACCGCTTATCAAGAATATCATAGACAATGAAATCAGCCTTGATGAAATTGATAATGAGCGATTATTATTATACTCAGAAAACGGAATGGGCAATGGCCGCATAGATGATATTGAAGATGTTATCTATATTGATATGAAGGCTTTTGATAAATTGAAAACTGAAAAGATGCGCGATGAAATAGAAATGCTCAACAAAAAAATGGTGGAAGAAAACCGGAAATATATTCTGATTGGTCCGGGTCGCTGGGGAACCCGCGATCGTTTCATTGGAATACCTGTGGTATGGTCACAGATTTCTAATGCAAAGATCATTGTAGAGGTAAGCATGGAAGATTTTCCACTCGATGCATCACTGGGTTCTCATTTTTTTCATAATGTTATATCAATGAATGTAGGATATTTCTCTGTAAAACATAACGACCTTATCGATTACATCAACTGGGATGAACTCGAAAACTGTGAAACGATTAACCAAACCCGCTACTTCAGGCACGTACGTTTCTCTAAATCACTCGAGGTGATCATGGATGGTAAAAAGAGGGCATCGCTCATATATATGCCAAAAAAATGCAAAAGAAAAAAGAAGAAAAACTAAACTTTTTTCTTTTATTTTGACTTAAGTTTCTAAAATAACTTTTCTACATGGAAGATAATACTCTGCACATACAAGAGTCACAAACCAAATACAAATACAACGAGTTATTCGCCACCGACCGTCATGAGTTCAATGAGATATCTTACCAGGATCTCATGCAGGAACGCATCATCAATGTATTGCTGATATGCTCCAACTATGATGCTTTCATGCTGGAAGAAGACGGCCGCATAAATGAAAAGATCTTTCTTGAATATACGTCCAAAAACCTTCGTTATCCTCCACAGTTTACGCAAGCAAGTTCATCAGAAAAAGCATTTGAACTGCTCGAAAAGAAAAAGTTTGACCTGGTCATTACCATGCTTAATGTGGGAAAGATTGATGCCTTCGAAATGGCACGGAAGGTAAAAAAAAGATACACCAAAATTCCTATTGTGGTGCTTACCCATTTCTCAAGGGAAGTAACCATGAAACTGGCTAATGAGGATATGAGTTCAATCGATTATGTTTTCTGCTGGCTGGGCAATCCTGGGCTTCTGCTTGCTATCATCAAACTGCTTGAGGATAGGATGAATGCTGAATTTGATGTGCAAAAAAAGGGGGTGCAGGCCATTTTGCTGATTGAAGACTCCGTAAGATATTACTCGTCCTATTTACCCACCATTTATAAGGCCATTTTTGATCAAACCAACGAACTGATGACCGAAGGTCTTAATGAGCACCGCAAAACATTACGCATGCGTGCAAGGCCCAAAATCCTTCTGGCAAAAACTTATGATGATGCTGAACAGCTTTACAATAAATACAAAAATAATCTGTTGGGAGTAATTTCTGATGTTTCATATTACCGGAAAGGAAAAAAAGACAAAGAGGCCGGAATCAAACTGGCACAAATGATAAGGGATGAAGGGAGTAAAATACCCATCCTGCTGCAATCATCAGACGACTGGGATTATGCTATCATGGAGGAACTGGAAGTAAACTTCATTAATAAGTACTCTAAAACGCTGCTCGTTG
>CAYXIT010000035.1:0-13129 GCA_964465275.1 uncultured Bacteroidales bacterium
ACCGGCGAGAGTTTTACTTCGCTTTTTGTTTCTTATCAGGACAGGAGAGGCGATTGGAGTACCCCATCTTTGCTGGACGAAGGTCCGGTAAATACAGAGTTTAATGAGGGTGCCCCCTCAATCAATTCAGGTGGAACTGTTATGTATTTTACCCGCTGCCAATCGGTACCCGATACGGATATGGGTTGCAGAATCTTCCGCTCAGAGAGAAAAGGCACTGACTGGGGAGAACCCAGCGAGGTTAATCTTGTCAGCGACAGTACTGTTTCGGTAGGTCATCCTGCAATCAGTCCTGATGAAATGCAACTGTATTTTGTTTCAGATATGCCAGGTGGTGAAGGGGGAAAAGATATATGGGTAGCAGAGAAAGAAACTGCAGGAGGTGATTTTATGAACCCTAGAAATCTTGGCTCGCCAATCAATACACCCGGAGATGAGATGTTCCCGTCTGTATTTTTCATCTAACGGGCATCCCGGCTTGGGTGGTCTTGATATTTTTTATTCAAACATGGAGTCCGACGGATGGTCTGTACCCGTTAATATGGGTGTTCCTGTCAACAGTGAAGCAGACGACTTTAGTATAGTATTCAGAAGCGGCACAGAGTCCGGGTTTTTCACATCCAGTCGCAATTTGAGAGGTTCCGGAGGGGATGCATTATTGTCTTTTATAATCCCACCCCTGGAGTTTACTATGAAAGGAACAGTATTGGATGACAGCACAAAGCAGGTAATTGTTGGAGCACAAATACAGCTTATTGGTTCTGATGGCTCTTTTGCTCAGGCTGAAACATCTGAAGCCGGTGAGTATTTCTTTGGCAAAACAAGAATCAGGGAAAATACTTCATATGAGATACTTGTTAGTAAGGAAAAGTATTTTAATGTAAGAAGCCAGGAGTCTACAATCGGTGTGGAACGAAGTCGTGAATTTGTTAATGATTTCTCATTGCAACCTATTCCTGATGAGCCCATTGAACTTCCCGAAATACTTTATGAATTTGCTCGCTGGGAACTTTTGCCTCAATATCAGGACTCCTTAAATGGCCTCATCACCACGTTACAGGATAATCCTGAAATTGTAATTGAACTGGCATCGCATACTGATAGTAGGGGAACAGATGCAGTAAATGACACTCTTTCGCAGAAAAGAGCGCAATCTGTTGTGGATTATCTTATTGAGAGGGGTATTAATCCTGCCCGGCTGGTAGCTGTGGGCTATGGAAAAAGAGTGCCAAGAACTATAGACAAAACGATTATACGGGATGGTTTCACTTTCGAAGCAGGGGTTGTACTCAACGAAAATTATATCAATAGCTTACCCACAGAACGCCATCGGGATGTGGCTCATCAGCTAAACCGGCGAACAGAGTTCAGGGTGCTGAGCGAAGATTTCGACCCTGAAGAGGAACTGCAGCAACAGAGTCCGGTGCAGATTGATTTAAGAAACCAATAACTTCTTTACAAAAAATACATCCCTGATATGATTAAGATATCAGGGATGCTTATTTTTGCAGAAAAATAACTACTGATGACAGAAAATCTGAAATACGGGAAAAGGGGAGTATCGGCCGCAAAGGAAGATGTACACAATGCCATAAAAAAACTTGATAAAGGATTGTTTCCTAAAGCATTTTGTAAAATAATACCCGATATACTTGGAGGAGATGATAAGTATTGCAATGTTATGCATGCCGACGGTGCAGGTACCAAATCATCACTTGCATACATTTACTGGAAAGAAACCGGTGATATTTCTGTTTGGAAAGGAATTGCCCAGGATGCCATAGTAATGAATCTTGATGATCTGCTGTGCGTTGGAATTACAGATGAAATACTGTTATCTTCCACAATTGGTCGCAATAAACTGGTAATACCAGGTGAAGTAATTTCTGCAATAATCAATGGCACTGAAGAGTTTTTACAGAAAATGCGTGACCATGGCATTCAAATCTGGTCAACCGGAGGCGAAACAGCCGATGTTGGCGATCTTGTAAAGACAATTATTGTTGATTCTACTGTTACTGCCCGCCTGCCCCGTAAGGATGTAATTGCTAATGACCGTATATCATCTGGCGATGTAATTGTGGGCATAGAATCATTTGGTAAAGCTACCTATGAAGATTTCTATAACGGTGGTATGGGCAGTAACGGACTCACTTCAGCCAGGCATGATGTGTTTTCTGCAGTATACGCCGAAAAATACCCTGAAAGCTTTGATAACTCGCTCGATAAAGATATAATATACACCGGATCAAAACTCATTACAGATAAAGTAGATGGGGTTGAAGATTTGGATGCCGGTAAACTGGTATTATCTCCAACAAGAACCTATGCACCTGTAATGGCTGAAATATTAAAGGAATTCAGGCCTTTTATACACGGCCTTATTCACAATAGTGGTGGCGCACAAACCAAAGTATTGAATTTTATTGAAAATATGCGCGTTATCAAGAATGACCTTTTTGATTTGCCACCGCTTTTCAGAATGATACAGCATGAATCGCGAACCGACTGGAAAGAAATGTACCAGGTATTCAATATGGGTCATCGCATGGAGATTTACCTTGAAGAGAAATATGCTGCAGATATTATAGAAATATGCAAATCATTTGATCTGGATGCTAAAATAATTGGATATTGTGAGAAGGATAAAGGCAGAAAACTTGATCTGGAAACAGTACATGGTGCTTTTCACTATGAATTGTAGTCCGATTGAATTTTAGTAATTTTACACATACTAAATCACCATTAAAAAATACTTTATTCCGCAAGTAATCAATTTTCGGATTATTTAACATAAGAAAAATATGCTTTTAGATAAACTTGAAGCCATCAATAACAGGTTTAAAGAGGTTTCGCAATTGATCACCGATCCTGATATCATTGCTGATATGAAAAGATATATTCAGCTGAATAAAGAATATAAAGACCTTGAAGAGATTGTTGAAGTATATAAAGAATACAAAAATGTTCTTAACAATATTAAGTCATCAAAAGAGATTCTAAACAAAGAAAAAGATGAAGAGTTCCGCGAGATGGCAAAAATGGAACTTGATTCATTGTATGAAAGAGAGGAAGAACTTGAAGAAAAAATTAAGATACTATTGGTTCCTTCAGATCCCCAGGATGCAAAAAATGCTATTGTAGAAATCCGTGCAGGAACCGGGGGTGATGAAGCTGCAATATTTGCAGGTGACCTGTATCGGATGTATATCAAATTCTGTGAAAAGCAGGGCTGGAAAACTGAAACGGTTGATATGAATGAGGGAACATCCGGCGGATTTAAGGAAGTTGTTTTTAATGTTTCAGGCAATAAGGTATACGGCATTTTAAAATATGAGTCAGGTGTGCACCGGGTACAAAGGGTACCGCAAACTGAAACCCAGGGTCGTGTGCATACATCTGCAGCCACCGTTGCTATTTTACCTGAAGCCGAAGAGTTTGATATTGAACTGAATATGAATGATGTCAGAAAAGATACTTATTGCTCATCAGGACCAGGTGGCCAATCGGTTAATACAACTTATTCAGCCGTTAGGCTTACCCATGAACCCACAGGCGTTGTAGTAACCTGCCAGGATCAGAAATCGCAGATCAAGAACTTTGAAAAGGCATTGAAGGTATTACGATCGCGCCTGTATGATATGGAGTACAAAAAATATCTTGATGAAATTGCATCTAAGAGAAAAACAATGGTCTCAACAGGTGACAGGTCAGCAAAGATCCGCACTTACAACTATCCGCAAGGCAGAGTAACTGATCACCGGATCGGGCTTACCATGTATAATCTTTCTGCTATTATGGACGGCGAAATACATGAAATAATTGATGCATTGCAGCTAGCCGAGAATGCCGAGAAACTCAAGGAAGGTGTAGCCTAAATAACTGACAAATGAATCGTAATGAACTGGTTGAGCTGATTAAAAAAAAGAAATCGTTTCTTTGTGTCGGGCTGGACTCAGATATTGATAAAATCCCGGCTTTTCTGAAAAGTGAAAAAGATCCGGTATTTGAATTCAATAAAAGGATTATTGATGCTACATTGCCCTACGCAGTTGCATACAAACCCAATCTTGCATTTTATGAGAGCCATGGTTCTGAAGGGATAAAAAGCCTTGAGAAAACCATGCGATATCTGTTGGAAATCAAAGAACAGGTTTTTACAATTGCTGATGCCAAACGAGGTGATATTGGCAATTCTGCTGCAGGCTATGCAAAAGCCTTTTTTGAACATATGGGTTTCGATGCTGTAACTGTGAGTCCATATATGGGGTATGATTCGATTATGCCATTTCTTGAATATAAAGATAAGTGGACCATTATTCTTGCACTAACTTCCAATAAAGGAGCTGATGATTTTCAGAAACTACAGGTCATAGATTATTCTGATTCAGGAAGAAATGTTTCAGAAAATCTTTATGAAACCATTATAAGAAAATCTCTTAATTGGGAGAACAGCGAAAAAATTATGTTTGTTGCAGGTGCCACACAAGCTAAACTAATAGGTAAGATAAGATCCATTGCGCCAGGTTCTTTTTTACTTGTGCCAGGAGTAGGAGCACAGGGGGGAAGCCTTAAGGAAGTTACTGATTACGGACTAAATGATGATTGCGGTTTGCTTGTAAATGCTTCCCGAAGCATTATTTTTGCTTCTGACAAAAGCAATTTTGATGCTGCCGCTGCATCAGAAGCCCATAGACTTCAAGGGGAAATGGAGTCGCTGTTAAGAGCTAAAAGAATTATTTAAAAAAGCTGAACTGCTTTTCATATAAAAAAGGACTCTGAATTAAAGAGTCCTTTTTTATGAAATTTAGTCTGATAAGATTTAATCCAAAACAGTAACCCATCCATGTGTATCAGGTTCTTCAGCATATTGAATAGCCTGCAGTTTTCTGTAAAGTTTCTCTGATACCGGACCGGCTTTACCATCCTTACAAAACTCGTATGTTTTTCCTGATTCTCTTTCAACAATCTTTTTTATTGGAGATATTATAGCAGCTGTACCACATGCTCCTACTTCATCAAAATCGGAGAGTTCTTCAACTGCAACCGCTCTGCGCTCTACTTCCAGTCCCATGTCGGTAGCCAGTTGCATAAGGCTTTTGTTGGTAATTGAAGGCAATATAGAGTCAGATTTTGGTGTGATATATTTATTGCCTTTTATGGCAAAGAAATTGGCAGGTCCTGCTTCATCAATATACTTTTTCTCTTTTGCTTCAAGAAATAAAACGGCAGCAAAGCCTTCGGCTTTTGCTCTTTCGCTTGCTCTAAGGCTACCTGCATAATTTCCTCCGACTTTTATAGCTCCTGTACCCAATGGTGCAGCTCTGTCAAAATCTCTGACGATTTGCATGGTTACAGGATTAAAGCCTTCCTTAAAGTAAGGTCCCACAGGTCCGACAAATACCATGAACATATATTCATTTGCAGGCTTAACACCTACCTGTACACCCGTGCCAATTAGTAATGGCCTGATGTAAAGTGCCGCGCCATGTCCGTATGGTGGTACATATTTTTCATTGAGTTTCACAGCATTTACTACCATTTTATAAAAAATATCATCGGGGACTTCAGCCATCAAAATTCCTTGTGATGATTGGCGCATGCGGGCTGCATTGTCTTTCCACCGGAAAAGTCTGATTTTTCCATCTTTACCCCTATAGGCTTTCATGCCTTCAAATGCTTCCTGTCCGTAATGCAAACAAGTGGCTGCCATGTGAATGTTAATGTATTCGGAAGATGATACTTCCATTTCGCCCCATTTCCCATCACGGAAATAGCAACGTACATTGTAATCGGTTTTGAAATAGCCAAAAGGGAGTTTGGCCCAGTCCATATTTTGCATAATAATTCGTTTTATTTATATGTTATAAATTGTTTACTTCAAATGCTAAATTATAACAATCTTTTAAATTAATATGAAAAAAAGATGATAATCTGAAAGGATTTTTGATGATATTATTTGTTATTCGCAACAGAAATTATCACCTGTTGCATTATATAAAAAAAACGTGATGTTTTTCTCACGTTTTTATAAGGGAGCTGATAATTTCTATCAGCTTATTTTCATCGATGGGTTTTGTAACGTAATCGTCCATACCGGCGCTAATGAATCTATCTCTGTCACCGGGTATAGCATATCCGGTAATTGCCACAATGGGTATGTGGGCTTCATTATCCTTTTGGTTTTCAATTTCCCTGATTTTCCGGGTAGTTTCAAAACCATCCATTTTTGGCATTTGACCATCCATCAGAATAATATCATAAGAATTCTTTTTAAATTTTTCCAGGGCAATAACTCCATTGGGAGCAGTATCAACTAACCAGCCGTGCGATTTTAAGAAACCGGCCAGGTAAAGTTGATTTATAGCATCATCTTCTGCAACAAGAACTTTTAGTATATTTTCTTTCAATGGGTCTTCTGTATTTAATTCGTTAATTCCATTTCCTGAATTTTGCACTTTACTATCTGCCACAACCAGTGGTAAACTGAAATCTACCTGACTACCTTTTCTATATTCGCTTTCAAAGGATATCTTCCCATTCATGAGGTTAACAAGACTTTTGGCAATGCTTAAACCCAAGCCAGTTCCCTGATATTCTTTTTTTGCCGACAGATCAAGTTGGCTGAAAGATTCAAACATTCTTGGAATATCCTCTTTTTTTACTCCTATACCTGTATCTTTCACGCTGAAATTAATCCAGGTATTTTCCTGTTTTCCGGATGTACTGTCTGCAAATATCTCAACTTTCCCTTCGTGGGTAAATTTAATAGCATTACTTATTAAATTGTTCAGTATTTGTACTATTTTTTTCTCATCTCCATAAAGATGGAGAGGGGTACCATCCTTTATAAAATAATCCAGTGTAATATTTTTTGCATCTGCAAGTGGTTCAAATGATTTTACTACAGACTCAATCAACTCTTCCAGATCAAAATTCGCATAGGTAAGCTCAATTTTGTTGGCCTCAATTTTTGAGAAATCGAGAATATCATTAAGAATACTAAGCAAGTTCAAAGAAGAAATATTAATGGAATTGAGAAATTCTTTCTGTTCATCATCCAAAGGTGTTTTATCAAGTGTTTTGGTCATCCCTATGATTGCGCTAAGGGGATTTCTTATTTCATGGCTCATATTGGCCAGAAACTCTGATTTAGCTTTATTGGCTCTTTCAGCAACTTCTTTGGCTTTGAGTAATTCCTCCTTTTCTTTTCTTTCAGTTATATCGCGCGAAACACAAACAATTTCCTGAACAAGATTTGTATTTTGATTGTAAATTACCTGGTTATTGGTTTCAAACCAAATGTAAGAACCATCTTTCTTTCGAATTCTGTAACTTTCAATAAAGGAGTTGGTCCTGTTTTCCAGAAGCAGGATATGATTTTTTCTGATATTCTCCACATCATCGGGATGTATGAAATGATATGCTGAAGATCCGGTGAGCTCATCCGGCTGGTAACCCAGCAGTTTGTTGCAGGCAGGAGAGACATACAGGTAGGTACGATCCCAGTTATGCTTTGAAATCATATCGCTTGAGTTCTCAGCAAGGATTCTGTATCTTTCCTCACTATGTCTTATAACCTCTTCGGCCTGTTTTCTTTCCGTAATATTTCTTATGGTTCCGATTATCTTACGGGGCTGCCCATCAGTGTCATAAAGATATTTACAGGTGAATGATGCAGGTATCTTCTGACCATTATCCTTTGACAGGTAAGCTTCAAAATCAGATATTGAACCTTGTGTTTTCAATAAATCCAGGAAGCTTTCTTCCTGTTTCTTATCCATAAATAATTTCCTGTCGATAACGGATTCTTTTTTGATATCGAGCATATTCTCCACAGAAGGAGAAATATCAAGTACATTACCGTTGAGTGAAAGTTCGAAATAAACGTCCTGTATGTTTTCAAAAATGCTCCTATACTTCTCTTCACTTTTTTTCAGAGCAATCTGCGATTCATTGAGTTTATCTTCAATATCGATATGATTGATTACCTGCTGAATAACAGTTGATAAAAGATCAATGAAGCTGCTGTCTTTGATCATATAGTCCAGGGCTCCAAGCTTCATCATTTCCACGGCAGTTTTTTCATCACCATGGCCGGTAATTATGATAAACGGGATATCAATATTATCTCTTCTCAGGATCTTTATCAATTGCTCGCCACTCATTTCCTGGAGCTGATAATCGAGAAGTAACAAACATTTTTTATGATCATTCTTTTTTATCCACTCAATAGCTTCATTTGCAGTATAAAATCCCTGTGTTGAATAGTTATTTCTTTGAATGGTTTTTTGAATCAGCGTGTTAAGAGAAACATCATCTTCAATAACAATGATTAAATATTTTTCGGTGAATTCTATGTCGAATTGACGTTGGGCCATGGGTGAATGTTATTTCAGTTATTCATTCAAGGTGAATAAAGATAGAAAATAAAGCCTGTTACATAATCATAATCAACAAAAATAGTCATTAAGATGCAAATTACAATCCATTCTGCATTTTAAAAAAACACATAGATATCTTTAAGGGAAAATGCAATGCAGTATCTTAACCGGCTTTGGGAACCTCAACAATTGAGAGAAAATATCCGAGCTTTTTTACAACATCAATAAATTTTTCATAATCAATGGGTTTAACAATATAGCTGTTACACCCCAGGGAATGACAAAGTTCAACTTCTGCAGGCGCATCTGTTGTTGTAATCATTACTATAGGAATTTTTTTTAAAACCGGATCCGATTTCATAGTTTCAAGCACTTCGGTTCCATCAATCTTTGGCATTTTTATGTCGAGAAGAATTATGTAGCCATTTTCTGAAACGAAATGTTTGTCATTTTTTTTGTTTAAAAAGAAATTCAGAACTTCTTCTCCATCCTTAAAATGAATTATTGAGTTAGCAATGCCTGCTTTCTTAAGGTTCCTCTTAATGAGGTAAGCGTGGCCTTCGTCGTCTTCAGCGATTATTATTGTAATATTTGTATTCATAATGCATTGATAATAAATGTAATTCTGAGCAGCAATTTTCTTTACAGAGATAAACAACTGAATTCCCTTAACCTGTAATAAAAAAAGATTAAAAATAGTAAATTTCTGTCAGTTTGTATTTTATTAAAAACAAAAAACCGGGACCATATTCCGGACCCGGTAATGATTGATATATTAGTTTATCTATCCTACCGCTTATTATCAATAAGAAAAGTAAGGTCTTCAATGGCTCTTTGGAGTGACTCCATGCATGTTTCACTTTTTACCAGGTAATTATATATTCCAAGTTCCTGCACACGGGCGATAAGGTCAGTGTCTTTTTGTGATGATACTACAATAACTTCGGTATGAGGGCTGCTTTCTTTTATAGTGTGAATAAGATCTTCACCTGTAATATCAGGGAGCATCATATCGGCAATTACAATTTCAGGCTTCTTGTCAAGATTTTTTACTAACTCTTCCCCAAAAGTATAATTGGTAACAGTAACATTTTTAACCGATCCAAGGCATAATTTGAGCAACATTCCTTCCGTTTTGTTGTCTTCAATTACAAATATTTGTTTCTTTCTGGATTTCATGAAATATATTGTTTTGGAGAAAGTACGCTAAACTAAGAAAAACCCGGGTGTTTATAGTCCGAGTTTTACTTAAAAACAGTTTATATTGATAATTCAATATAATAAAAAGTTAATGATATCATGTTATTCAGCAATTGATACCACTCCTACAGCGCAACCTTCTCTTCCATCTTCGAAATAAAAACTAAAGGTGTAAATACCACTCATGGAAACAGGGAACATAATAATGGGTATATGTCTGTTTTGTTCCACAACATAAGAGGTAACGACAAGGTCGTCATTTTGATTTCTAATACTTATGATTACCTTTCCAGGGTATTCATCGGCGTTGCAGGCAAAAATTTTATAAGTATTTCCGCTGGTTAAAGGAAGTTTAAAGCTTACCTGCGGCAGAGTTTCACCTTTGGCCCTTGCAGGCAATTGAACGGGCCAGCTTTTTATAAAGCGTGCATCTTCAAGTTTTCCGTGGCAGATATCTACCAGATCTTCTCCACATTGTGAAAAGGCTCTTTGGCCAGAGAAAACCAGAAAAATAAAACCTATGAGTAAAAAATATCTTTTCATCTTATTTTGCTTTTATTGTTTACTTTACGATTGTTTTGTGCAGTTGTGTGTGAGTTTCAGATAATCATAATCTGAAATATAAATTTCTGTTACTTACTCAATAATTCTGTTTCTGATCTTTGCCACTGCTTCGGCAATTCTTTTTACGGTTTCATCACTTATATCAACAACACTTCTTGAATTATCTACAACTACGAGCAATCCATCCTGTTCTTTAACAGATGGCTCGGCATATATATATGAAATAGTAACCTGGTCAAAATCATTTTTCAGATTTTTCAAATCCAGTAAAAGCTCATCGAATCCCTGATTTTGCTCGTATGCATCCATAAGCAGTATCAGATTGTCCAGTACTTTCTTTTGCTCACCAATTCGTTTGTTTATCAATTCTATGTTTTCCGGGGTTGTTGGAGCATGTGTAGCAATATATAAACTTTCTATCCAGGTACCTGCAGAAATTAAAACTGCAATACTGCTTCTGTCCTGATTAATAAGGTATCTTGTCATTTTATCGAAACCACTGTTAGTTATAAACAATACAGAATCGACATTTTTACTGCTTTCTGATAGCCTGTTCAGGGTATTGAAATCGAAGAACTGCTCAAGTCTCAGGTCAGCAGCCAGTTCTCTGATATTGGTAAGATATCTTAAGGTAGCTACTGTGCGGTCATAAATATTCATGTATATAAGATCGGTTCCATATACACCAAGATTTAGGGCTCTCTGGAAATTGGTATTATAATTATCAATATTTCCAGATGGATTCAGAAGTTGTTGTGAATAAACTACGTTGTTTTTCTGAAGAGCAAATGCCATTTCAACAGGATTGGGTATCGATGAAATGATTTCTTTTACCATTGCCTCACTCATTCTTAAGCCTTCAGGGTCATGTGTATCATGAAGAAGGTCTGTTGCTTCCTGCTTCTGGCCTTGTTTGCAGCCAACATTCAGTTGCATTAATGCCAAAGCCAATAAAGCAATAAGTGCTATTTGTTTTTTCATAATATTGGTTTTTTGTTATTGTTGGTGTATTGTTTTTTCTACGTTTTTTATTTTCAGAGGTTATCTACTATCTGATTTATTTTTATTTCACTGATTTAATGATTTTCTTCTGTTCAAAAAATACAAATGCTTTTTTCAGCAGATTAAAATAAAGGGCAATATAGGCCAGAATTGAAAATACCCATAGTATGGCAACATTAAAATAGAAAGTAGAATAATATTTTCCGGCAAAGCTTTTCCGGGGTGCAAGAAAATGTGTTCTGAAACATAACAGACAGCTCTCTAGGGGTTCAAGATAAACCGGATCAATTTTTTGAATAAGCCTGTTTCCCAGCCTCACCAATGGGAGAGGGGCAAACGTATTTTTAGCAAAGGTGGCCAGGTGACTGTTATAATAATCGTTATACCATTTCTGGTAATATTCCCTGTTCTGCTGTGTATTTACCATCTCCGAAATCTTATTGTCGATCTGATTATTTGTCCTGTTGAAACTATTGCTGTAATAATCAGAGAGATAATCAAGATAAGTGAGTATCTTATCAGCTAATGCAGGGTCAGGATTATCCTGCCTTAATGCTTCTGTTTCATTGAATATAACCTGGTGATGTTGAGCAAAAACGGAATTATTTTCCCTGTTAATTTCATTGTATAACAAATCTTGATCCCCGACTGTTAAAGGATTCTCTTCTCCTTTCAAATAAGCTGATTTCCATTTTTCTGTAATTGTTTTTAATTCCGGGATATAGTATACGTTTTTGAAATTCAATGCACTTTCAAGTTTTCGTAAATCATAAAATTGCTTTTCATAATCGTTGTTCATAAACTGATTAACCACAAGGGCTTCAAAAGCCCATCTGGTTGGCATAAATTCAGCAATCAACGGTACTTTTTCTCTTCCTCCGCCAAGGTTTCTGTTAATTCTGTCAAAACTGAACATAGCCCCCGTAAGTACCATTTGGGGAATAATTAAAAAGGGTATTAGTATATAAATAGTAACTGCAGAGTTAAAAGCCGACGAAATAATCAATCCTGTTACATTAGCAAGCGCAGCAAGCGAGAAAAATATCAGCCAGTATTCAAAATACATACCCTTGATACCAAGAATATTATTTCCCACCCAAACAAACAAAATTGATTGTATTGCAGAGATTATAAAAAGGATTCCCATCTTTGAAAAAAGGTAACTGCTTCTGCTGAGGTTAAGAAATTCTTCTCGTTTACGAATCTTTCTGTCCTTAAAAATTTCTTCAGCACTAACTATCAGGCCTGTGAAAACTGCAACTATAGTACAAATGAATAAATACGGCATTATATTTCCGTTGTCTCTGAAAATATAATTCGCTGATGTGGGATCATCAATATACCTTATAACGAAAGCAAGCAGGAATGCCAGGAAAGGTGCTTCAAACAGATTAAGTGCTATATACTGTTTATTGGCAAGTTTACTTTTTATATCACGCATAAAGAAAATGCGGAATTGCCTGAACCATCCTGGTTTTTTATCATATGCAGGTAGCTCGTCAGTTCTGTGGTCGGTTATGGTATGACTTCCTTTATTCTTAAAATGTTTTGCCCATTCTGTGGGCTGAACTTTTCTTGTGCCGGTTGTTTTGCCGTATTCGTCAACTATTCGTGATTCAATGATGTTAAAAATGGTTTCGGGGTTAACATTGCCGCACCGCGGACATTCACCTTGCTCGCTGTTTATCTGGTTATCAATCTTTTTAAAATACATTGCAGCCTCTACCGGGTTGCCATAATAGATTTGTACACCACCATCATCCAGAATTGCTATTTTATCAAACATCTTAAAAATTTCGGATGAAGGTTGATGGATCACAACAAAAATCAATTTCCCCTTTGCAGTAAGTTCTCTCAGTAATTCCATCACATTTTCCGAATCACGCGATGATAAACCTGATGTTGGCTCATCAACAAAAAGGACAGAGGGTTCACGTATGAGTTCAAGACCAATGTTGAGTCTCTTCCTTTGCCCGCCA
>CAYXIT010000035.1:13139-19327 GCA_964465275.1 uncultured Bacteroidales bacterium
TGATCTTTTTATTCATGGTGTTCCCCACTTTAAGATCTTTAATGTGAGCTAATCCGAGACTAGTGAGCATATTGTCAACCTTTTCCTTTATTTGTTGACGCGGAATATCTCTGTAAACCAGCAAAGTACTGAAGTAAAGGTTTTCCCAAACGGTCAGATCTTCGATAAGCAGATCATCCTGGGGTATATATCCGATGATGCCTTTTATCTTTTCTTTGTCTTTGTGAATATTCGTACCATTGATCAATACATTTCCGGATGTGGGCTTTTCAATACCAGACAGAACATTAAGAAGTGTGGTTTTTCCGGAGCCGCTATTTCCCATTATGGCCACCATTTTACCTTGAGTTTCCTGTATGTTTATGTCCTGCAGTCCGGCATTACCATTAGCAAAGGTGAAGTAAATATTTTCAGCCTTAAACCGGACATTTATTGAAGAATTTTCTGATATAAACTTTGCTGAAATATCAGTATAAAACAGAGGTTTTCCTTTTGGTTGTCGTATTACCGAACCACTGGCAAATATGTAAATCCTGTTTGATTTAACCGGAAGACCATTGAGAAAAAGTTCACTCTTGCCGGTATATTTCATGAAAAACATATCAACCGTATGAACCCTTAGGAAAATAAGTATGCCTTCCAGTTGATTAGCCAGGATAAAGTGTGATTCGGAATTACCGGGATCTGTGGCATTGGCTATCAAAATCTGAGGCAGATCCAACTCAGGTGGTACTGTTTTTAGCACGAAAGCCTGTATGGATTTATACTCCTGTTTTGAAATATTAAAAACATCGGCAGTAGTATCTATAATAGCCATTCGCTGATGGGTAAGCTTGTTTTCCGAGTTTACCATTTCCAGGAGCTTTACGAGTACTACAGCCTTTTGCTTCTGGGTGAGTGTTTTGTTAATTTTTCTGGCTATTCCCAATATTTTTACCGAGTCCTTTACCGAAGTAAGCTTATGTCCGGTATTTTCATCAGGTTCATTGTTATTGGTTGCTTCGGCACAGATATAACTGTCAAAAAGTGTGAGGTACTCTGTAACTGCGCTTTCATTGAGTTGCTGCCTGAGAAAATTCTCAACAAATGCCCTTTCGCCTTGCGACAAACCGTCATCCTGCTTTGCTATAATAGCAAAGAGTTGCATCAGGGCCCTGAGAATTTCTTCACTCATTTTTTATTTATTTATATTTCTGATATTTAAATCGTTACACTTTTTTATTGATGGTAACCATGCATCTCAACAGGCAAATCAACAATCTCTGAATATTCCTGACCTGCTTCTGCCATATCTTCATCATCTTCATGATAAAACCACTTAACCAAAACGTTATGTCCTTCTTTTGAGATGTGCTCGAAATAGATAAGAATGTCGAGAATTACCTTTGAAGATGCAGTATTGAAATAATCAAGCCTGAAGGAAACATGTGAATCTTTTGCAGGCTTTTGAATATATTCTTCAATAAGCTGCAGTATAGGTGCATAAAAGCTAAGCACATCTTCAGGCAAGGATCGGCCTGAAAACTCAAAAGTTCCTTTATCAGGATCAATTCTTACTTCAGGAGTATCTTCTGTTCCTGCAATTTTTACAACTTCCATTTTACTGTGCTTTGGGATTTATTTTTTTGAAATTTTTGTTCTCAATGTATAAAAGGCATTTTTTTCATCTATATCGATAAAATTGTATTCGAGTTTTTCACCGGTTTTTCTCGCAATATCAATCAGGCCAAGTCCTGCGCCTCCTTTAACGGATAATGTTCCTTCACGCATTTGCTTCTTATAGAGTTCTTTTAATTCTTCTTTATCCAGGCTATTAATCTTATCGAGAAATGCCTCAAGTTCGGGCACCCTGGTTTTTTTCACCACATTCCCGGTAAGGACATGATAATTCTCATCTTCATCACCTACTTTTCCGATAATAAAAATGCCACTTCCTGAATAACCGTTGTTTCTGAGAATTTTCAAATCTTCGGCATGTTTGCTCAGATTTTGAAGACATTCAACCATTACATGAAATACCTTCTTTTTGACAGAAGCATCTTCACTATAGCTGTCCATCTTATTCTCAGCCAACGTTGTAAATGCCTTAGTTATCTGATGTGTGATTTCACCTTCATAAACCAAAGTAAATTTATTGGCCAGCATATCTTTATGAAACTGGTACACGAGTTCTTTAAAATCAATTTTTTCCATTATAATTCAATACTGTTTTAAAGTTTTATACTTTCTGTATATTTTGATCAGAATCTGATACCTATCATCAAAATGTCATCAATCTGATTTCCTTTTCCCAACCAATTTTTGTAATCATTATTAAATAATTTATACATTTCAGACATATTGGTACCATGATTTTCTGTAATCCTATTTTTTATTCTTTTGGGAAAATATTTTTCACCATCAGGTCCACCAAATTGATCAGGCAAGCCATCGGAAAACATATAAATACAGTCACCCTTCTTAAGTGATAATTTGTGGTTTTTAAACTTTGGTTCGGGTTTTCCCGGCATGGCTATTCCACCAATTGCCGCCCGTGTTCCTTTAAATTCATTCAACATACCGTTCTGAACGTGATAAAGCGGTCTGTGAGCTCCGGCAAACTCAGCTTCCAAGGTTTTATTGTCGATTTTACAGAGTGCCACATCCATACCATCTTTGGCATTGGCTCCTTCCATATTCTGACGGAGAGTATCTTTTACACCCTGATGCAATAGGGTAAGGATTTCTTCCGGACTTAACTCACCAGGCTGACTTACTATTTGATTTAAAATAAAAAAACCGATCAAGGAAAGCATGGCACCCGGCACTCCATGTCCGGTGCAGTCAACTGCAGCAATGTATGTAAAATCACCCTTTCTGTAAATCCACGGGAAATCACCACTTACAATATCGCGAGGAAGGTACAGCATAAAGGAATCCGGAAAACATTGTTTCATCAGACGCTGGCTCGGCATAATAGCATTCTGTAGCCGGAAAGCATAGTTGATGCTATCTGTTATCTTAGTGTTTTTTTGCTTTATTTCCTGCTGAATTAAGCTTAAGCCGGTGATATCATGTAAAATGAACAAAATGGTTTCAATGTGCGATTCGTCATTGAATTCCGGAATGGCATTCAGGCTCATTACGCGTCTTTCAGAAGATGACTCAAAAGAAATTTCTTTGCTTACCTTTTTCTTTGATTTCATAACCCTTTCAGCTATTTTTTCAACGTTTCTGGTAAGCTCGGCGGGTAAGCCAATTTGTTGTATATGTTTATGAAGAACAACAGATTTTTCTATGCCGGTATAATACTGTAATGCAGGATTTGCATAAAATACATCTTTGTTGGTATCTATCCTTAAGATTATATCGGGTGAATTGTCTGAAAGGGTTTGCATTTGTCCTCTCATACGTTGTTCTTTTTCTGCTCTTTTGCGTTCAGTAATTTCGCTGGTGTTAAGTATTATTCCGTTAATGGCATTGTTTGCCAATAGGTTTCTTCCCGTGGTTTCAAGATAAATCTCTGATCCATCTCTGTGTATAAAAGCATACTGGATCTTTTGAGCCTTGCCCGGGAACCTTATTAACTCGTCAAACATATTATCTATTAATTCTCTGGCATGGGCAGAGATTTGCTCATTGTCTTTCCCGGCAATTATTTCATCTTCTGTAAATCCAATGATATTTCTTACCGAAGGGCTAACATACTTAAGTCTTTTGTTTTCATCGTAAATACTGATGAGTTCTGATGCATTCTCAAGCAAAGTATAAAGTCTTTTCTGGCTCTGATTTACTTCCTGGATCTTTTCTTCAAGGTGGGCATTGGTTTTTTCAAGCTCTTCCTGGGTAACCCTCATTTCTTCTGTGTTCTGTCTCAGTTGCTCTTCGTTCTGTTGCAGTTCCTGGGTCATTGCCCGGGATTCGTGCAATAATTTTTCGGTTTTATCAGTGATCTTCAAATTAAATATTGTGCGGGCAACAATATCTGCAACAGTTTTAAGAAACTCTATCTCATAGGATGAAAAGGTACCGATATTTGCAAATTCAAATGCACCCTGGAGTTTATCTTCCATGAAAAGAGGTATGATCAAAAGGCTATCGGGTTTTTTATCACCAAGTATTCCCGAGCTTATGCTTATATAATCTTCAGGTATTTCAGTCCTGTAAATTATATCTTTTTCAATAGCTGCCTGCCCGGCAAGGCCTTCCCCAACATATATTTCGTCTTCAAGGAACTTTTTTCTTCCGTAGGCATATGATGCAGTAATTTTTAGTTTTGCTGATTCTTCGTTGAAAATGTATATAACTCCCTGTAATATTCCCACATAATCAATCAAAGATTTTAGCACATCTTCAGAAAGTTCATATAAATCGCGATGCAGCCGTAGTACCTGACTTATTTTTTCTTTACCCTGTAGTTCCCAGTTTCTTAATGATTCTTTTTCCTGGTTTTGCCTTAGTTTGTCTCTGAGATTGTTAAGTGAACTATTTAATGTGTTTGCCGGATCATTTATTTCCAGTTCAATATCATAAAATCCATTACCGATTTGTTCTGAAAATCCGGCGATTTTCTGTGTGTCGCTGATATAACTGTTTACTGCTTTTTCTAAATCCTTGATTTGCTTTTGCTGGTTTTCCATAAACAGGTAAATATGGTATGCAACAAAACCGAGTAAAAAGGGGAACAAGAGTAAAAACAACATAACCGGGTTGCGCAGGTGTATTGCCGTAATATCAGTAAGACTAAAAATAATACCCATCTTTCCTGATTCAATAATCCAGGCGGCTATAAGAATAAGTAATCCCGCTGAAACAGACAAAGCAACAAATTGTCTTTTGCTCAGTAAATCGGATATTACAAACTGATTGAACATTTCAGGGTAAAATTTTAACAATAGTTCAGCTTTAGTTTTTTAAGTGATTTGGGCAAAAATACATTTTAAAACACATGAAAAACCCTGTGTTTTACGCAATTTTGCACGATGTAAACTATGGATTTAACAGTGCATAAATTTGCTTTGATAGTCCTTCAAGAATTTTAATATCCTGACTGTCAAAATTTTTAAAGGAAGCCAGCTCTGCAACTGCAAAGGTTCTGTTGTTTTTATCTTTCCAGGGAATGAATAGCAGATAGTTTGGATTGGAATCTCCCAGACCTGATTTTGCTTTCAGAAACCCATCAGGCAATTTATCGAGGTAAAGAGACTTGCCGTTTTTTGCTACTTGTCCTACAAGACCTTCACCGGTATTAAATTCAATAGTTTCCTTTTCAGGAATATGCATGGCATATGTTGCGGCTAACTTATAAGTATTCTGTTTGTCAGACTTATCTTTCGCCAAAAATATTTCACCCTGGCTTATCTCAAAAACTTTTGCCAAGGCACTCAAAATCTTTTCTGCTATTAAATTATCAGCCTTTAAAGATTTATTCCGGATTTCGTCATTGAGAAAATTTGTGAGCCTGATTTTTTTATCTTCAGCGGTTTGGGCATCAGAAATCTCTGATGTTTTCTGTAATTCCGGTTTTATTGAATCTGAACCATAGTTTTCACTTGCCTGATTTATTTTTTTTGACTGCAATATCCAGAACTCTCTCCATATCAGCAATGAGATCATGACAAATGTTACGATAAGCAAAATACTGATTGAAGATGTAACACGGTCATAAGCCAAGCCTGCCTGACCGGATGGATCCCAATACTCCATGGAATCTTTCATTAATTTCAACCGGTAAAATACTATCCATCCCATTACCAGCAGAAACAATTTGATTCCGAAATAGATGTAAATTTTTATGTGCTTCACAGTGTTGGTGGTATTGTTTGGTATATTGTATTTATAATTTTTACATAATCATATTTATCAAAAAACTTCAATTAATTGATTTAAGGAAATCAATAATTTCATTGGTATTCATTATATGATCCACATTCTTTACTTTTTGCAGCGTTGCATAGGGCATGGCCGGTATTTGCGCTTCTGCCGGATCCTGAACAATTGTCATTCCGCCATAATCCTTTATTGCTTTTAAGCCCTCGGCGCCATCTTTGTTTGCACCTGAAAGTATAATACCTGCAGTTTTTTCCCGGAAACAGACTGCGGCAGAAGTAAAAGCAAGATCAATTGCCGGGCGCGAGTGATTTACCGGTTCTTCAGTGGAGAGAGCAATCCTTCCGTTTACCTCTATATATAAATGATAATTGGCCGGG